>NZ_JAUBTB010000064.1:0-44367 GCF_036704965.1 Microcoleus sp. F10-B2
CCATCAAAATCTCAAAAATCATTTTCGGGTTCCCTCTCGTATTTTTGCCCGTATCATACCGTAATTCAGCAACGCCACATTAAGTAGTTGTCGATGCTCGCAACACTGGGAGCTGCATTACTGGGATTGCCCAGACGTAAGCTGCGGTTATTAATGGCGCTCGCTGAGTGGTTCTCTGGTGCTTGGTTTGGGTTGCTGCACCCTTTTGGTTTCTCAAGACCAATTTGAGGAAGCCGAGAGGGGGTGATGGCGCAGCTAGATTCCAGTCGCTAATCATCCCTATTAACACTCTTGGCGATCGCCCCCCGTTGCCACAATTTCCTCACTGTCAGCAGCTCCCCTTCTCATCGCTCATGCCAAGCTTATCAGCAGCTTGACCATCCAATGAATGCAGCACGCGCTCCACAGCGCGGAATTCTGTACTTTTAGGTGAGAGATGTTCAAATGTCTAACCATTTGAACATCTAAATGTTTAGAGGCTGTCGTCAGGCTTGAACTTTTGGAGGTATTGATCCACTGACTTTTCCTGAGCTAACCAGGTTCTAAACTTTAAACATTCAAACATCTAAATGTTTAGAAGCTGTCGTCAGGATTGAACTTTTGGAGGTATTGATCCACTGACTTTTCCACCAGCTCGCTCATTTCCTGGCCTGACTGCGCTGCTGCGGATTTAAGTTGGCGGTGCAGTTGTTTTGGCAGGTAAACTGTAGTGCGAACAAAGTTGGGGTCTTTGCTTTTGGATAGCGCCGCACTGGGTGAAAGGTCAGGTTCACCGGGTTTGAGTTTCTTGGCCTTCAGTAAATCATCAAAGCGGCTCACGGCAGTATCTCCTTTCCAACAGCGGCGTAACAACCCCAAGCAGCTTTAGCGTAGGCATCTTTGACAGCACTTACGGGAACCCCAGCGAGCGCTGCTTTTTGAAATACTGCTAGCCGCCTGACCTCAGCTTTAAATATCGGCAACAGGGCTTTCTCGATCGTTCTCCGAGACTCTATCCCGACTTTGCTAGGCGCAGGTGGGATGAGGGTGAGCAAAATGCGGTAATTAGATTTTAGGGAATGCAGAGCTTCCACCATTTGCAGCATCGCGGTGAGGGCCATCGCATCGGGAGAACTCGGCAAAATCAGCAAGTCACAACCTTCAGCTACAGTTTTGAGTTCGTCGGGTTCGGGTCGAGCCGGCGTGTCTATCACGATGTGCTCGTAATCTCTGGCAAAGCGAACTCCTTGCTTTTCATCCACTACTTTGAACGGGAGGGAGCCCCGCGCAGCCCAATCCAAAGCACTGCGGTTAAGGTCGCCATCTACCAAAAGCGTGGGCGCTTTGGTTTGTAGATAAGCCGCTAAATGCAGTGCTGTAGTTGTCTTGCCGACTCCGCCCTTGAATGAGGCGATTGTCACGATCATAGGTTTATCGATACGTTGATTAACTCAACTTTATCCTTTAATCATCTAAATGTCTAGATGCTTGAATGATTGAACGTTTAAAATGATGCCGTATTGAGCGAGTTATGAGTCGGGTTGGCTCGGCTAATGAACGATAACAACGTAGCGCTCGGTTACAGGTGATTGGAGGAGGTGGATCTTCCCAAAAATCAAGCAGTTGCTGCACTGCGATAGTTTGCCCCCCATTCGCTCTCTCGAAGTTGTGATTGTCGGGGGTCACATCACCAGCCGTTTCTCTAATCATCTAAACGTCTAGATGTCTGAGCGAATAATTCAAGATTTATGCGACTGGTAAGTAGTCAGACATAATTAATTACACAAATATATAGTATAATGATATTTCCGGCAAAATTATGAGTTAATTACAATTTCATATGATGTTTATCAGAGAAATAAACCCTCTTTCGTCTAAATTGTTACAGCGAATTTATCGCCAAAGCCGACATCATCAGGTACGTCAACGAGCACATTGCCTCATATTAGCTTCGCAAGGAGTAAAAAAAGGAGAGTTAATGAATATTTTCAGCATAAGTTATAAGACCCTCTATAACTGGTTCAATCGGTGGGAATTAGAGGGAATGATAGGACTTTATAATAAACCAGGAAGAGGTTCTAAGCCACTATTTAGCTCTTCGCAGAAAGCCCAAATTAAAGAGTGGGCTAAACAAGAACCAAGGCAATTAAAAAATGTTAGCCAAAAAGTTCAAGAAACCTGGGGCATAACTCCCAGTACAAAAACAATTAAAAGAATACTAAAAACTCTAAATATGAGTTGGCATCGTATGCGAAAAGGAGTTGCAGGAACGCCTCCAGCCCAGGAATATCAAGAGAAAAAGGCGCAATTAGAAGAATTAAAGCAATTGGATGAGCAGGGTAAAATAGATGATTTATATTACTTGGATGAAACGGGATTTTGTTTGATTCCTTGTGTCCCCTATGGCTGGCAGGACATCGGAGAATATTTAACAATTCCTAGTCGTCGTAGTCAGCGAATGAATGTACTAAGAATTATGAATCGAAATAACCATCTTGAAACTTATATTTCATCTCAAAGTATTAATTCAGATGTGGTTATTGCCTGTATTGATGCTTTTTATTCCACCGTATATAAGCCAACGGTGATTGTCACAGATCGACGCTTCTATTCATACCAGTGATGCTATTGTTGACAAACTTGAAGAGTGGAAACAACGTAATATTACTCTCTTTGAGTTGCCTTCTTACTCTCCAGAATTAAATTTAATTGAAATTTTATGGCGGTTTATTAAGTATGAATGGATTGAGATATCTGCTTACAAGAATTGGGGTACTTTTGTTACCTCTGTGGAAAAAATCCTGAAAGAATTTGGAGAAAACTATGTAATTAATTTTGTCTAGCTACTTATCTGGAGATGAGTACGCATAGCGAAGTTATCCCGTAGGAAATCGGGCGTTGCTGAATCAGTCTATGATGGGCTGAGGAATGGTACCTCTCGGAACTTGAGGTAGTGAAGTAACAATCGAATTGAATGCGCTAACATTTCTACTGATTTGGAATAACACAACGTCTTCCGATATAATCGAGCCAAATAATGGCGTAAGTGAGTGTTTTCCCCTTCCACTCGGGTCATGTAAGTTTTACTGGCGTTGCTGATTTAGGGTATGACTGGCTCAATATGCAAGTCAGAGAAACCAGTATCCACAAAACTTCGGGATTTTCAAGTTATTTTTTTCATCCCCTGATTAAGCAACGCCGTTTTACTCACACTCTGGTCGCCTTCAGGGATAAAACCCGGATAAACAGACCACCCATTGGTGACGTAGAAGTAGCACTGCCAGGTGGCCACAACTGCCCACAAAGGCTTGAAGGTCTCAGCACTATGATCGCCTAAAACCCACCCTAATATCCCTGCCTTAAAGTGGTCAACCGCCGTCCACAGCCAGATTTTTTTTTGACCCCACAAAAGTTTCCAGTTCATCGAGTTCACCGACTTCAGGAATCGTTTCAGGAGCATAGGCATCGGGGGCGTTGCTGAATACAGGTATGAATGGAAGATTTCCCAATTGCTATAAGCCAAGTCGGGTGAGTTTTGTAACTTCCGAGAAAAGTTGATTCATACCCTGAATCAGCAACGCCCAATTTTTACCAAGGTGTCGTGTCCATGTCCTTGGCTTGCCAACTTCGGGTTTTCGACTTTCCTGGCGGCCACAGTCGCGACATTTGTGATTTTGTTTGCCACGACGAGTCATGCCATTTTTCATCACATCGTCAGAACCACAAGTGGGACAAATCAAATAGGGTTTGATGATGAGACTCCTCAAAATATTGGACTTAGAGTTATTATTTTCCATCCTTTACATAAAAGCACTACCACTTTTCCAACTGCTCCAGCCAACCCTGAGTATAAATACGGATTGCTTTGTCATCTATCTAAGGTATGATAATTTTGTGCCATGACAGTTAATTAAAAGGACATAGCGCCTCATCAATATTGTCGTCCGCCACTCCTAAGTAGACGAATAAATTGACTGTTCCGAATTGGTGCTGGAAACGGTAGTGTGAGCGTCTCGCTCACGCAAGCTTTCGGGCCTGTACCACGGAAGTTTTATTTTTATTATCA
Source organism: Microcoleus sp. F10-B2 (assembly GCF_036704965.1). Taxonomy (NCBI): domain Bacteria; kingdom Bacillati; phylum Cyanobacteriota; class Cyanophyceae; order Oscillatoriales; family Microcoleaceae; genus Microcoleus; species Microcoleus sp. F10-B2. The sequence goes on from NZ_JAUBTB010000064.1 coordinate 4,046, forward strand.
GCTAAAACTCAGGAAAGCCTTACAAAACTCACCATAATTGGCTTATGGCAATGCCCAAATCTTGAATTCATACCTGTATTTAGCAACGCCGAAAAACTAAATCAATATCAGCAAGCATTACACAACCCAAAAAAGCCATGACATCAATTCAAGAGACAGCGGAAGGAAAAAGATTAGCAGAAGACCGCGAGAAGAAAAAATATTGGAAGCGCTGGGGTTCATATTTGAGCGATCGCCAGTGGGGAACCGTGCGGGAAGATTACGGCCCGGATCAGAATGCTACTTGGGACTATTTTACCCACGAGCAAGCTCGTTCTCGTGCCTATCGTTGGGGTGAAGATGGTATTGCTGGCATCTGTGATAATCACCAGAATGTTTGTTTTGCGATCGCTCTGTGGAACGAAAAAGATGACATCATCAAAGAAAGGCTGTTTGGTTTAACTGGTAGCCAAGGCAATCACGGAGAAGATGTCAAAGAATATTACTTTTATACAGACAATACCCCCACTCATTCTTACATGAGTTGTCTGTATAAATACCCGCAAGAAAAGTTTCCTTATGCCTGGTTAGTTGACGAAAATCAAAGGCGGAACTCCAATCCAGGATCTTTTGAATTCGAGCTAATGGATACGGGTATTTTTAATGAAAATCGGTACTTTGATGTTTCCGTAGAATACGCCAAAAATTCACCCGAAGATATTCTGATCCAAATTACTGTCAGTAATCGGAGCAAAGAACAAGCCAAACTACATCTTTTACCGACAATTTGGTTCCGCAATACTTGGTCGTGGGTAAAAGACACTAAGCAAAAAGAAGAAAAAGGTAAAAAATCCTTAAATACAGTCAAGTCCGACCCTAACTTAAGCGTAATAGAAGTTTGGTGTCAAGATGGACGTTTAGAAAAAAGTGAAGATGGAGGGGTAGAAAAGAAAAGATGGCTATATTGCGAGGCCCCCAAAGAACTCCTCTACACAGAAAACGAAACGAATAAAAAAAGATTTGGCTGGGGATAAAATTCTTCTACCTATGTCAAAGATGGCATCAACGATTATATTCTGTCTTCCGGTCAGACAAAGACAGTAAATTTCCAGGAAGGAACAAAAGCCTCAGCACATTACGAATTAATAGTGCCTCCTGGGGAAACAAAAATTGTGCGCTTGCGCCTTAGCGATTTAGAAAATTTAGAGTCCCCATTCGGGACTGCTTTTGATAATATCTTCCGCCAGCGACAGCAGGAAGCCAATGAATTTTATCAGGCTGTATGTCCGCATCCGATCTCAGATGATATGCGTTCCGTGCAGCGACAAGCTTTTGCCGGGATGTTGTGGAGCAAGCAATTTTACTACTATGTAGTATCTGACTGGCTCGATGGCGATCCAAATCCACCGCAGCCACCAGAAAATCGTAAACAGAGCAGAAACCACGAGTGGAATCATTTATTTAATGAAGATATTATCTCAATGCCAGATAAATGGGAATATCCTTGGTTTGCTGCTTGGGATTTGGCTTTTCATACGATTACTTTTGCGCTGATAGATCCAGATTTTGCGAAGAATCAACTATATCTATTCACGCGGGAATGGTATATGCATCCTAACGGTCAAATGCCAGCTTATGAGTGGAATTTTGGGGATGTAAATCCGCCAGTCCACGCTTGGGCTGCATGGCGGGTTTACAAAATAGAAGAAAAGATGTACGGTCTAGCCGATACCAATTTTTTGGAAGATGTTTTCCAAAAGTTATGTCTCTATTTTACCTGGTGGGTTAACCGGAAAGATGCGGAAGGAAAAAATATCTTCCAAGGCGGATTTCTAGGATTAGACAACATTGGGGCAATAGACCGGAGTAACATTGGAATTGCGGGCGTAACTATAGAGCAGTCAGATGGTACTAGCTGGATGGGGATGTACTGTCTCAATATGCTGAAAATTGCCACGGAATTGGCAAAAAAAGATAAGGAATTGGCGAAAACCTATGAAAAACTGCGCCAAAAATATAAGCAGGTGGCTCTCGATCAAAATGATCAAGAACTGCTCAAAACTTATGAGACACTGGTGAGGCAATCTGGCAGAGCCAACTACGAAGATATGGCCTCCAAATTTTTTCAGCATTTCCTGTTGATAGCAGATGCCATGAATAAAATTGGAGGGAATGTCAATATATGGAACGACGCTGACAAATTTTACTACGACATATTCAAAGCTCCTCCGGGTACGGTAGTTGGTGCGGATCCTTCAGGGGCGATATCAATGAAAGTGCGATCAATGGTCGGGCTGATCCCAATGTTTGCTGTGGAAACAATTGACCAAGAAATTGTGGAAAAATATTTAACTTGCGATTTCAAAGACCGGATGTATTGGTTTATTAATAATCGCACCGAGCTAACCGAACACAGCAATATTCAACTTCTTCCCAATAACCAAAAAGGCTTGTATTTGTCGTTAGTGAATAAAGATCGGCTGAAATTTATCTTGGAAAAAATGTTAGACTCCACTGAATTTTTGAGCGATTACGGTATCCGCGCTTTGTCAAAATACCACGACCAGCATCCTTATGTATTGCAAGTAGGGGATACAAAAAATGAGGTAAAATACGCTCCTGCAGAATCTCCGAATAAAATGTTTGGTGGGAATTCTAATTGGCGTGGCCCTATTTGGATGCCTGTGAATTTTTTAATTATTGAGTCGCTCCAGAAGTTTCATTACTATTGGGGAGATGAAATAAAAGTCAAGTGTCCGAACGCGAACGGGGAAATCACAGAGATGAACCTGTGGGAAGTCTCGATGGAGTTATCTCGCCGAATAACAAGTATCTTTCTTAAAAAACCCGCTCCCAATCCCTCTCAAGATCCATCTCAGCCCTCCTCCTCCAACGATTGGCGACCTGTTTATGGCGGCACTGACAAATTTCAAACCGACCCGTATTGGCGCGACTTGATTCTTTTCTACGAGTATTTTCATGGAGATAATGGTGCTGGACTTGGTGCTAGTCATCAAACTGGCTGGACTGGTGTAGTGGCAAAGCTAATTCAGCAGTGGGGAGAATACCCTGCACAAAATAAGTCGCCAGAAAGTTAAATAGGCTGGATAGCGAGTTTTGACGGGGTAACAACCCCGTCAAGCCAAATTCATCTAAAAAGCTAGGATTGAAAACATGAAATCAAAAAAAATTCATCATGTAGCGATTATTTGCTCTGACTATGAAAAGTCTAAAAATTTTTACACAAATGTACTCAGATTCTCCATAATTAAGGAGACATTTAGAGAACAACGAAATTCTTACAAACTAGATTTAAAAGTAGGAGATCATGACCAAATAGAACTTTTTTCTTTTCCTAATCCTCCTTCAAGAGTCAATAGTCCTGAAGCTTGTGGACTACGACATCTAGCCTTTGAAGTAGAAAACCTAACAGAATCTGTTGCTTATATAGAATCAAAAGGAATAAGTGTTGAACCAGTGAGAGTTGATGAATTAACAGGCAAATCTTTTACTTTTTTCAAAGATCCCGATGACTTACCACTTGAAATCTATGAACAGTAACATAAGTACGAAAGACCCCCCGTTTATGATAGGTTTTTTCGGACACTTTCTCCCAATCATCCCGCTAAATAGTTTCTAAATTCCCATTTTTGGGCTAAGGAGTAACCAATGAGTCAAAGTCAGACAACTGTAACCACTGTCGATTCCGATACTGTCTCTCAAACGACTTATGATGTCGTCATCGTAGGAGCGGGTATCGCGGGAGCCATTGTTGCCAAAGAATTGAGTCAACAAGGAAAAACAGTTTTAATACTTGAGGCAGGAAAAAGTAAAGATTTCACCCTTGAGGGTTTTCAAAGTTACGTTGATACCTTCTACCAAGCAGTGGAGAAAAACCCCAACTCCCCCTATTCCAAAAATCCTAATGCTCCCAGTCCTACGGACATGAATGACTATTTTGTAGAAAGAGGTCCGATGAAACTTGGGGGTTCCTATACACGGGTTCCTGGTGGGACAACGATGCACTGGGAAGCGAAAACCCCACGGATGTTACCAGATGATTTCAAGTTACGGACTCTCTACGGCCAAGGTCTTGACTGGCCGATTAGCTATGAGGATCTTATGCCCTACTACCGCAAAGCGGAGTATGAGATTGGGGTTTGTGGGGACGTAGAAGAGCAAAAAAAACTAGGTCTAAAATTTGAAGATGGTTATGTTTTCCCCATGGAAAAACTTCCCCCTTCTTACTTGGATCAGAAAGTAATTGAGAAAGTTAAGGGGACTAAAGTTGAACTCTATGGCGAGAAACTTGAATTAAGCTTCGCAACTTTTCCTCAAGGTCGTAATGGTGTACCCAATCCTAAATACGATAAAGGTAACGTCTTTGTGCCCGATTCAGTTGCCGCGACCAACCCTGTTCAGTATGGGGAACGTTGCCAAGGGAACGCCAACTGTGTTCCCCTCTGTCCGGTTCAAGCTAAATATGATGCTCGCAGAACTTTAGTTAAAGCCTTCCAAACGGGTCGGGTTCATGTACTCTCCCAAGCGGTCGCTTTTCGAGTAGAAATTAATCCCGAAACCGGTCGTGTCAGCGCCATTCACTATAAGCGTTATGATGACCCCAATTCTCCTCAACACACGACAGGAACCGCCAAGGGGAAATTATTTGTCTTAGCAGCTAATGCAGTCGAAAATGCTCGGCTGATGCTGGCTTCTGAATTGCCTAGCACCAGTGGACTGATGGGTCGTAATCTAATGGATCACCCCTTTACCTTAGCTTGGGCCTTGATGCCTGAAGTAACTGGCACTATGCGAGGGCCTATTGTTACATCAGGAATTGGAACATTTCGTAACGGTCCTTTTCGTCACCACCAATCCGCTTTTGCGGTAGATATTCACAATGATGGTTGGGGATGGGCAGGGAGATCTGCCGACGTTGAAGTGCGGGATGCGATCGACAATAAAAATAAATATGGCGAAGAACTGCGCCAGACATTGATTAGTCGGATTTCACGACAACTGCTCCTGGCTTTTATGTGCGAGTTACCCCCCGATCCCAATAACCGAGTAACCATCGATCCGAAGTATAAGGATCAACTGGGTAATTATCGCCCTGTCATTAACTTCAACCTACCGGACTACTCTCTCAGAACTCTTGCTTATACCCGAAAACTCTCTCGTGTGATCTTCCAGCGTTTGGGAGCCGAAGATTATACCCAGTACGATCGCTCAGACGACTACTATTTTGAGTTTGAGGGTGAAGGTTACTTCTACCGAGGGGGAAATCACTTTTCTGGAACTCATATCATGGGCACGACGAAATACAACTCGGTTGTTGATAACGCTCTGCGTTCTTGGGATCATAATAACCTCTACCTACTTGGTGCAGGAAGTATGCCAACCATCGGTAGTTCAAATACAACTGTTACCCTGGCCGCATTAAGTTTTAAAGCTGCCGAGCAAATGCTTAAAGATTTAAAGTCTTAGTATTTGCGACTAAATAATTATCCCTTCCTTCAAGAATCAAGAACACATTGTCAACAGATGAGAGGTATGTATGACCACAGAGAATAGTTTAAAAGTAATTACAACGGTAGAAGAGTTGCGTTACTATCTCGGACAAGCTATGAAGCTGGAACACGCAACTATTCCCCCTTACATCACTGCACTTTACTCCATCAAACCCGGAACTAATTTAGATGCTTTCCATATTATTCGGGCAGTAGCTGTAGAAGAAATGCTACACCTAACCCTAGTAGCGAATGTTTTGAATGCAGTGGGAGGAAAGATTAAATCAACTCTAACAGCACCAGATTTTGTTCCGCACTATCCTACCCCTTTACCAACGGGAGAGACAGACTTTGAAGTGGGTTTAATAAAATTTTCCCCAGAGGCTGTAGGGACTTTTCTTAATATTGAACGGGGAGAAGAAGATGTCTCCGAAGACAAGCCATTACTTGTGTCTAAAGACCAACAAGAAAATATACTGCAGGTTCTCAACGCCGATGATCCGAACTTGACTTTCTACAGCATTGGCGCATTTTATGCAGAGATCGTTCGCGGTCTGTTTGCACTCCATAAACAGATGGGTAACGATCTGTTTTGTGGCGATCCTCAGCGGCAAATTACTCCCGCATATTACTATAACGGTGGTGGAGACATCATTCCAGTAACAGATCTGGATTCAGCAATCCGGGCCTTAACAGTAATTCAAGAGCAGGGTGAGGGGTCAAGAGTCGGGGCTATCTATGACGCAGAACGAGAATTAGGTCATTACTATCGTTTTCAACAGCTACAAAAAAAACAACATTATGTCATCAACAAGGACGATCCCGAACAGTCCGATCGACCCAACGATCCCACGGGTGCCTTTTTTGAAATAGATTGGGACGCAGTTTATCCACTTAAGCCCAATGCCACACTTAGCGATTATCCTAAAGGCTCAGAAGTGTATGAGGCAGCCAAAGAATTCCAGAAAGGCTACAGTAAGTTCTTGGCAGATATTGAAGACGCTTTTGACGGACATCCTAAGAAGTTGATTCCTGCGGTTGGGGGAATGTTCCGACTTAAGGAACAAGCTAGTCACCTAATTCGGAATCCTATGCCGGGTATGAATGGGGTTAATGCTGCTCCTATCTTCCGATTAGACTAATCGAGATCCCTTTCTCTCCTATCTTTCAACCCACTTGCCGATCTAAAACTTTTGTGGAGGTAAACAACTCATGGATATTAATGCACCTGAGTTTCTAGAGTATTTTCTCGATTTTTCAGTGGTCTTAACTGGTTTTTCTAGGTTTCATCTATTCGGAACCGGACAAGCTCCTCTTTATTTTAATACCGTTCGGGACATCATTGGTGAAGATATGTTTGGTGAACTGTTACAAACCTTTCATCACCTTGATCTAAAAGTCCAGAACTGCGATGACAAGGATAAAGAGTCAACCTTGACAAAGGGGCTTCTTACTGAAATTTTTGGGTCTGAAAAATTTGGACCGATCGCCCGCAATATTATCAAGCTTTGGTATGTGGCAACTTGGTATCAACTACCACAAGATTGGCGAGAGGTTTTTGGGACTAAAGAAAACGATAAAACCTTTATTCCCAGTCCACAAGCCTATCCAGAAGGACTCTTATGGCCAGCGATTGGTGTTAACCCACCAGGCGCGAAAGGCCAGGGATACGCTACTTGGAGCGAAGTTCCTTCAGTCAGCCTTAGCAGAGTCTAACGGTCAATTTGGGTAGGGCTAACAATGTTTAGCCCCTCACTCAACCTCTGAAAAAAGACCCATCTTTCCAGATCCAATTGCCCAAAAATCCTAATTCTAAGTACGCACATGAATATTACCACTTGGTTTCGTAGACTTTCTACCATTACCCTCTCAATTCTCCTTAGCTTAACGATCTTTAGTTTGCCCGCTAACGCTTTTGTTACAACAGCTCGCAGTAAGTTGCTTGAGACAAACGCCTGTAATAGCTGCGATCTATCAGGAGCGGATCTATCCAATCAAAGTTTATATGGCAGCTCACTCATTGGAGCAAATCTATCCAACGCCAATCTCTCAGGTGCTCTCCTCAAGAGTGCCAACCTTCAAGAAGCTAATCTAACGGGAGCCAATCTTTCGGGTGCTAACCTCACAGAGATCGTCTTATCAAAAGCTGACCTAACGGGGGCTAATCTTTCTCATGCAGATTTGTATAATGCTCTGATGAGTAAGGCAAAATTTTTAAAGACCGATTTAACTGGTGCCGATTTAACAGCCGCTATTATATCTGACGCAGATTTGTCTGATGCTTTGGGAAAAAATGCACAACTAAAAGGAGCAGTTCTTTCTCGCTCCAATTTATCAAATGCAGATTTTTCCAGTAGCTACCTGAGAAATACCAAGTTATCATCTGCAACTCTTCAGGGAACTAAGCTCTATGAAGCCGATCTGTTTAATGCACTTATGCCTGATGGGACTACTTATAACGGAGATGTGTCGCGGTTTGGGGCCGAGTCGTGAGGTTGAAATCCTTACAGATAATCATGAGGATGAGGCTAAAGAATATTTGAACGCCCATCCTTGCAAGGGTATCTCAAACATCCTTTTAAATCTTCTATTCGTCACCAATTCATGAAGTCAAAATCAAAGGTTAGGAAACACTAAGTCATGATGGCAAATAAGGAGCGTAAAATGAAAAAATCTGCTATTTTCTGGAAAATTAAAGCTATTGGTCGTTTATCTGTGCTGTTAGTTGTCTTTCTCTTTCTAGGGATAACTAGCTTAACCCTTCCTGCCACTGCTGCTAGAACTGGAAACGATTCGGGCTTGGTGTCTGTGGTTCCCCCTTTGTCTAAACCTGCGCTCTTAGACCCAACATTCGATCGCACAAAAGTCACTTTAGGCATTACGCCAACGGGTTGGAGTAATAGTGACGATCTTACTATCGATCTGACCCCTCCGATCCCTTACCAGCAGATTCTCAGTGAAATAGCGCTATCTGGCTTCGTAGGGACGCAAATGTCACCTAAATATCCAAAATATCCAGATCAGAAAGAGGTTTTAAAAAGCGAGTTAGCACTTCGTAACGTGAGGATTTCTGAACCTTGGGTCGGTACTAAGTTTACTGAGCCAGGACAGGAGGATGCAACTCTTAAAGAATTCAATGAACAAGTAAAATTCATGAAGGATATGGGTGGTACAAAGATTGTGGTAGCTGAATTGGGGGGTGCTGTTCATCAAAAGCCAGGTGTAGACCCTTTAACTGAGAGACCGCATTTTACTGACCAGCAATGGTCGGATTTATTAAAAGGGCTGAACAAGCTTGGTAAATTAGCCAAGGAAAACGGTATGCAGTTGGTCTATCACCCCCATATTGGTACGGGAGTAGAAGAGTTGGCTGATATCGATCGCTTAATGAGCGGTACAGATCCCAAAACTGTTAAGCTGCTGCTCGATACTGGTCATTTGTACTACGCAGGAGTCGATCCACTGGCCGTCACTAAAGAATATGCCGATCGCATCAAGCACGTTCACTTGAAAAATATTCGTCAGTCAGTTTTAGACGAATCCAAAAAAACGGGTCGTAGCTTTTTAGATTCCATCCGCGCAGGGATATTTACCGTTCCGGGAGATTCTAAGGGCGCAATTGATTTTCAACCAATTTTACAAGAGCTTGCTAAAGCTGACTATGAAGGATGGCTGATGGTGGAGGCAGAACAAGACCCTCATAACACTAATCCTTTGAAAGACGCGGTAATTGCTCGTAGTTATCTACGCGAAGTGACTGGTTTGTAGCAAAAACAGAACCCAGACCTTAACGAAGTAGGTCTGGGCTGTTCTCTCGTAAAAATTTAGAGTGCCTCAACCGGAGTTTAGCTGTGAGTAACGATAAAGAGAAGATCAGAGAGGTCTTTGAAGAAGTCTATGCAGCAAATGTTAGGTCACGCGACCTACAGGGTTATGCAGAGATGTACACCGAAGCTGCTCTCTGGATGCCACCAGATCAAAGCGATCGCCTCGGAATTCCTCAGATTGTTGAAGGCTTTGCCGCTCAGATCGCTAACCAAGATATCGATCCAATCTTCGTCGCTGAAGAAATCGAAGTGATGGGTCATTTTGGTTATGTCATCGGTATATCTCAAGCCACGATTCACCCGCACGATGGGAGTCCATCTAAGGAAGTCAAATTTCGAGCACTCTGGTTAATGAAAAAAGAGGGAGACATCTGGAAAATCGATCGCCAGATTTGGAATGTAAAGCCTTTGTAAGGCTAAGCTTTACTTAAAAAAGTTAGCGGTAGAGTGTCGGGGCGGGTTTAGTAAAAAGTTCAGCATCAATAATGATTCTTCTTTCAAAACGCCCCCGATTATTTGATGATACATACAACAGGAAGGAATCCTAACATGAGTGACCAGATGTTCGTTCCCAAGGATATCTATCTTAGCTTTTTCATGTTTACAACTAATCTGAAACCTCATGACTCCGAGTATAGAAAAGTTGTCATCCAGCACATGAAAGAGCTGAATAAAATCGGTTACACTGGCTTCGAGTTTCCGATCGCACCAGGGGAGCCTAAAGATTATCCACAAGAAATTGAGAATTACGCTAACCTGCGGTGTGCTATGGACGATGAAGGATTGAGTGATGTAGCAATAGCAACAAACGTCGGTACTACTCCGAGATTCGATCCGAGTTCACCTTCCCCAGAGGTACAGAAAGAAGCCTTGGAGTATCTTAAGGCTCGGGTTGACATCACTGCTGCGCTACGGGGTGAAATTATGATGGGGCCGTTAATTGTACCTTACGGATACTTCAATAATTCCATGTGGAGTGACGAACTCCAAAATGAGCTTGCAGTTCGCTATACTAACGCGCAACCGATCCTAAATCAGTTAGGCCTATATGCAGAGGATAAAAACGTCAAATTGGCGATCGAGCCAATAACTCACTGGGAAACTCCAGGTCCTAACAAGTTATCACAATTAATTGAGTTTCTTAAGAAAGTTGAGAGCAAACAAGTTGGTGTTGTGATCGATAGTGCTCACGAAATCCTTGATGGTGACGGACCTGAGATTTTTGAAGAACAAGTAAATTGGCTTGCAGATGAGGGGCGGCTTCATTACGTCCAAGTTTCTCCTCCGGATCGAGGAGCTGTGCATACAAGTTGGATTCCTTGGGAGTCCCTGTTTAAACCTATTCTCAAAGTCTATAAGGGACCAATGGCGATCGAGATTTTTAATGCTATCCCAGATTTTCTTAATTCCCTTCGTCTGACTCGACGCAAGTTTTGGATACCTGGAGAAGATCCTGAGAATCAATACCCAAGTGCCTACGACATTGCCAGAGAGGCGATCACGGTCACTCGAAAGGAATTAAATCAAATAACCTCCAAACAGCACAAATAGAACGGTTGTAAGACTTTGAGTAGAACAGTTCTATTTCTGCTGGCGCAACTGAAGTCCTGAGATGACTGAGCAGCATCTGGAACTAAACTTTCCTAAATCAAGCCGGTTTTTCAGGATTTAAAAAATTCACAAAAGGCTAAAACCAAGGAGTTAGATATGACTGATATCAGCGCAAAAATTAACCAGATCGACGAAATTGTTACCAGTTTTGATAAGCTTGAATTTGATGACTTATTAGATGAAATACAAGGCAACATCCTCAAATCTCACGGACGTAACCATGCTGTTCATTTGTTTTTGAAATTTACCTGCGACGAGGCAACTGCAAAACAATGGATTAGCAATTTTGCTCACAAATATGTCACCTCAGCACTAGCGCAAGCTGAGGAGACAAAACTTTATCGACAGAATAAAGACGTACCAGGTAAAATATTTGCCAACTTCTTTTTGACACAGGCTGGTTACATATATTTAGGGTATGAAAATGACTTGTTTCCTGATGGAAAATCATTCCAAAAGGGGATGAAACATCTCGATATTCAGAAAGAACTCGGCGATGATGTCAACCAATGGGAACAAGGTTTTAAAAATGAAATTCATGCTCTTGTCTTACTTGCATCTGATAAAATCGTAGGCCCAAGAAGTAAAGAAGCAAAACTTTTAGAACGGAAGAATCAGAATCTGCTGCGTAAGCAGCCTGCTCTATTGGCAGACAAAGCAGAGAAAATAAAACAACAGCTAAATGGAATTGCCGAAATTGTCCACGAGGAAATAGGTTACGTTCTCAGAAGTTCTGATACTGGAGCAGAAACCGAGCATTTTGGATTCCGAGATGGAGTCAGTCAACCGTTGTTCTTTAAGCGAGATATTGACAAGGAAAGAGAACATAGCGACTTTTCCAAATGGGACCCCCGCGCCCCCCTCAGCTTGGTTTTGTGCAAAGACCCTTTGGGTAAAAAAGGGGAGAGTTACGGCAGCTTCTTGGTGTACCGCAAACTAGAACAAAACGTTAAAGCTTGGCAGGAAGATATTAAGAACTTGGCTGAGAAGCTCAAAGGTTCTGGCCCAGCAGATCCACATTTAGCAGGAGCATACACGATGGGACGCTTTCAGGATGGAACACCAGTCGTCCTGCAAAAGACTCCAAGCCATCAGGAGCCCGAAGAGAACAACTTCAACTATATAGACGATCTGCAAGGTTTCAAGTGTCCCTTCCAATCCCATGCTCGCAAGGTTAATCCTCGTGGCGATATAGAGAAGCTAATCCCATCCGGGGTTTCTCTAGAAAAGGAGAAGATGAATCGGATCGTTCGTCGGGGAATTAACTATGGGTCTCTCCCCAGCGAAAAGCCAGAAAAGGATGCTGGACTGCTGTTTATGTGCTTCCAAGCTAATTTAGAGAATCAGTTCAACTTAATGCAGAACAAATGGGTTAAAAACCCTAACTTTGTGAAGGAAAAAACAGGCACAGATGTCGTTATTGGTGTTGAAAAGAGAGATGAGCAAGGAAAAGATGTCAAAGAGACATATAAGTGGCCAACTAAGTGGGGCGAGTCAGAGCAGACGGAAGTTGACTTTGTTCATTGGGTAACAATGAAAGGCGGGGAATATTTATTTGCTCCCAGCATGAGTTTCCTTAAGTCTTTTGCTCCTGCTCCCTGCTGCGATATCGTATTTCGGGGAGTCCCTAAAGAAGAGATTCAAGCTGCTCAGAACATGATTGTTGAACTCAGGAATTACCAGCAACAGAACTGGTCAATTGGTCTAAATGGTGATACCTTTCAGCCAGATGGATTTCTTGCCTTTTTCAATCAGCGAAACCTGTCATTCAAGTTTTATCTTCAGAATCAATTTCCACTTGGCGACTCCAGTGCCTATGACGAGAACATTGCAACGCTCAATCAATACATCGAAGATATACGCTACCAGGAGATTGAGGCAAGCGAATATAAAATTGCTGAACTTGAGGAATATAAAGAACTGGACTGGTCAATTCTTTCAAAAACAGATACCTTTAAGCCGGACAAATTTGTTAGTTTTTTTGGGGAACGAGAGCTACCATTCAAGTTTGTTGTAGATAGTGGCAACATTTTGTTAAACGATCAATCTTCCTATGAAGAGAACATCAGAACCTTGAAACACTACATTAGTTCGCTAAATCAGTAATTAGGTTATGGCGGAGTGACAAGCCCTCTGAACGATAATTGGTTCAGGCTTGCCACTCCATTAACAACCACTCATTGTTGTGCAACTTTGACTAAAACAGTTCTATTTCTGTAAGCGTAACTGAAAGCCTGAGATTACTGAGCAAGACATAGAACTACAGTTTCCTAAATCAAGCAGGTTTTTCAGGATTTCGGAAAATTCCACAAAAGGCAACTATGATACTCAAAAAATCAATAAAACGAACGGAGCTGATCTCGCTTTTTCTTGTTTTGATCTTAACTGCAACTTTTACCATCTGTGGATGGCAGCAGGCGATCGCATCTCCCCTAGTCGGTTCTCAAGAAGAAATGGGAGCATGGGAAACCATCCCAATGGCTCCTCCAGAAAGCCGGATGCAGTCTGTTCATACCGTACTCCTTCCCAATGGAAAGGTTTTGAGCGTTAACGGCAGTAGCTTTCGGAACACTCTAATTAAGAATGACAAAGGGGAAGATGTCTTTATAGAAGGGGTGGGAGCAGGAGACTATGATTCTATTAACAATGCCTCCCTTTTCGATCCTAAAACCAAGCAATTTGAGCGCATTGTTTCTCCACCGGCCATGCAATATGGGGAGAGCAACGATTTATTTTGCGCTGGTCATTTGCAACTAGCCGATGGCAATGTCTTATTTATTAGTGGAACTGGACGTTATTACCCTGGCGGACGATTTACAGGATCTAGGCAAGCCAATATTTATAATTGGAAAACAGGGGAGTGGTCGCCTGCGGGTCAACTGAAAGAGGGCCGTTGGTATCCAACTTTAGTGTCCCTAGTCGACGGCAAAATCGTAATTTTTTCGGGTCTAAAACTTAATGCACCCAATCAAATTAACCCCAGTATCGAAATCTACGACCCTAAAAGTAAAAAATTTCACTACATCGACCTTACAGAAATCGATAACAGTCCCTTCAATACCTACGTCGAAGGGGCTGATAGTTACGATACCATTGACCTCTATCCTAGAGTTTTTCCAACTGCTGACGGTAGACTTTTGATTACTGGGGATGAAGCGGGCATTGCCAATGTTTTAGTTCCAACTAAAAGCAAGAAAAGCTACTTAATGTCCGTCTCTGAAGACGAAGAAGGTAAATTATCTGTCAGTTTTGAAGTTGGCCCTGAAAGATTTGAAACTTCTAAAGCTTACGGAACTGCGATCCAAGTTCCCAACTCTGAAGATGTATTACTAATCGCTGGGATGATCGGTACCAACGATATCAATTTTGGACGCGGGGGTAAAACAGATAACTATCCAGGAGCTAAAGTTGCCTCTAGTTTACAGCGTTGGGTGTCTCCCGAACAAAGTAAAGAAAAGAACGGCAAGTGGGAAACTGTAGAGAAGTTTCTAGACAAACCTCGCGCCAATGTGGAAGCAGTGATTCTGCCCAGCAAGGAAATTTTAGTAGCCAATGGTGGTGAATATCCAGAATACAAGCCTATCTATGAGCCTGTACTCATGACTCCTAATTCCCAGGCTCCAGGAGGTTACAGCACCAAGTCAATGAATTCCGCCAAACTACCCAGACTTTATCATAATGGAGCTATCTTGTTACCAGATGCTCGTGTTTTAACGATTGGTGGTAATGGTAATCGGGTAGCACGGGAAAAAGATGGAACTCTTCACGTTGACATCGGGCGAGATGCTGCAAACAACTTCATCCTAGCAGAGCTAACCGACAAATTAGGTCAGGCTAAAGAATTTAGTCTGGAAGAGTATTACAAATCTCCTCAAAGTTATTTTGCTAAGGGTGACGCAGAACCCTTTGTACCTGCTGAAATTTGGCAAGCTGAAATTTTTAGTCCCCCCTACCTATTCAAACCTGGTTCTCGACCTGAGATTGTAGAAGTTCCTAGCATTCTCAAATATAGTCAATTGGACAAGATATCAGTCAAGGATGCTACGCAAAACGGTTCTTTAGTCTTGGTCAAGCTGGGCGCAGAAACACATTCTTTCGATTTTGGCCAGCGATTGGTTGAGTTGCCGATTGAAAAAATAGCTTTGGGGGAGCAGTCTGAAATCGATTTTAAAGCACCAAAAAACCCCCATCTTTACCCGCCCGGGTACTACATGATCTTCTACCTAAATGATGTAGGCAAACCTTCCCACGCCAAGATGGTGAAGCTAGAAGCTACTGCTTAAAAACATTAGAGCTTACGCTTGACAAGGCTAGAAACCGGATTTCTTTACGTAAGCTCTAAACATCCTCAAAATTTGTTATTTATTGCGACATCAGCATCGCAGCAACAGTCCGCTCTAAACTCTAGAATAAGGGAGTCAATACAATGACACTAACACACGAAGATTTGCAAAGCCTACCTGGAAATGGCGAAGGTATTGACCCAGATAATCCGGGTAAATATAAAGAATTACTTGAAGATTTACAGGGCAACATCCTCAACTCTCATGGACGAGATTATAGCGTGTATCTGTTTTTGCAGTTCAAGCGAGAGCAAACGGATATGGCAAAGCAGTGGATTCGAGATTTCGCCCAGAAGTATGTAAAATCTGCTAGCCAGCAGGCATATAGCGCACGTCGGTATAGAGAAGCTCGCATCAATGGCGGTGTATTTAGCAACTTCTTTTTATCACGTAAGGGTTATGAGTATCTGCAAATTCCTCCAGCCAAAATGCCTAGCGATCAACCTTTTCGTTCCGGTATGAAAAATTCTGCTATTCAGAATTCGTTAGGCGATCCACCTTTTCAGGAATGGGAATTAGGATATCAAGCTGACATTCATGCCTTAGTAGTAATGGCAGATGATAGCTTAGTAGACTTACTACAAACAGTTAACAAAGCGATGCAACAACTGCGTCAGGTTGCCGAAATTGTTAACCGACAGGATGGTTTTATTCTCAAAAATTATCGAGGACAATTTGTTGAGCATTTTGGGTTTGTCGATAATATCAGTCAACCTTTATTTCTAAAAAAGGAAATTGAATTAACAAAAGAAAATGGCTGTGACTTCACCAAATGGGATCCTAGAGCGTCTCTTGATCTGATCTTAGTTAAAGACCGCAACGGTAAAACAGAAGACAGTTACGGCAGTTATTTGGTCTTTCGCCAACTCGAACAAAATGTCAAAGGATTTCGTGAAGACCAGCGAAACCTAGCTAACAAACTAAATATAACTGACGATTTAGCTGGTGCGATGGTTGTTGGTCGGTTCTTTGATGGAACGCCACTCACTCTAAAAGATCAACCTCTGTATGCAAACCCGATACGACCGTTGGATACCCTCAACGACTTCGATTACAGTGATGATACACAAGGAACAAAGTGTCCTTTTCATTCTCACCTCCGTAAAAGTAATCCGCGAGGAGATACGGGACGGGTAGAATCTTCGGTTAGTTATGAAGATTCCTTACAGTTAGAAAGGCGGCATCGCATCGTTCGTCGTGGCCTTAGTTATGGAGAAAATGACCTTACAAAGGAACCTGAAACAGCGTCAGGATTGCTATTTTTGTGTTTTCAAGCTAATATTGAAAATCAATTCAATTTTATCCAATCAGCATGGGCTAATCAAAAAAACTTCTGCCAAATCAATGTTGGACCCGATCCGCTAAGTGGTCAGGTTAGCGGTAAGGCATCTGGTCAACCGATAGGAACTCATAAATGGCCGAAAAAGTGGGGCGAATCGGAAACCGAACAATATGACTTTAGCTTGTGGGTTACTATGAAAGGCGGTGAATATTTTTTTGCTCCTAGTATCAGCTTTATCACGAATATAGGACTTACGTAAAGCCTCTATTTTTAGGGCGTGTTAGCGGAGCAGAAGCCGGGTTATTTGCCATATAAACAGGCAAATCTTGAATCTTTAAGTTACGCGCTCGCCCTCTGAATAAATTTAGTGAATAGTGAAAAAAAAATGAGAGGGTTTGGTTTCAAACTTATTCTCACTTAGATAATTTTAGCTAAATACGAAAAAAGGAGTTATTTATGGTTAACCTCAAAGAAAAAATTACCCAGATTGCGGAGATTGTCAGTCCTTTTGCAAATTTTATTACCCAAAATTTTAAAAAAAACTATTCCCTAAGTTTGAAGCTAGTAACAATTGGATTATTAGTAGCAAGCTTGGAGCTATTAGCACCTATGAGTGCTAATGCTCAAGGTCAAGTCGTAGCTGAGCCTGCTCAAGTCACAGTGTCAGGGATGCGTGGAAGTCTTGCAACTCGCAATATCGTCCTGCAAACTGACACGCCGATAAATAATTTGCAGTTAATCCCCTTGGATTTAAATAGGAGTGATGGGGATAGTATTTTTCCGGCACAAGCAATTAGTGTGGAAAAACCTTCGGTCAGTTCAACCAACCAGAATCTCATGATGACCTTGGTAAAGTTTGATCTGAATAAAGTCCTTAGAAGTGGAGAATTTAACGGAAAGCTGTGGTTGAGTTACCAAGGTGGAGAGCAAGTTATCCCTTTAACTATAAAAGTGAAAGACCATTGGTTTTTACCATTACTCATCTTATTAGTAGGGTCAGCATTAGGCATCAGTGTTTCTATTTATCGGACTCAAGGGAGACCGCGGGATGAGATTTTAGTTCGAGTCAGCCAAGTTCGCATCCAAATGCAAGATGATGCAGATTTTATAAAATTTGAGGCATTTAAAGCGAGAGTGGAAGCACATTTAATTGATGTAAAAATGGCACTTCAAGGGGAACGCTGGGACGAGGCTAAAAATGCAGTTCAGCAAGCAGAGTTAGTCGAGAGTAAATGGCTCAAAGGTCGTGCTGATTGGTTGGCACAGTTAGGTTATTCTGATGAAATTAAGCAGCAGTTACAGGATCTGGATCGGAGCGTTCCTTTTGTACAGACGGTGCATCGCAGTTTGGAAGATGCACTAAGAGATGCTCCTGATTTAGACAGTCCCGTGCAATTGCGCGATCGCCTCCAAGAATTAGCTGAACAAGTGAATTCTTATCTTTCACTCCAAGCTAAGATAAAAAAACTCCATAGTCTGAGCGAGGAGTTGTCAGTTGAACAGGCAAAAAATTGGCAGCCTAAAGTACAAAATTTAGAACAGCGGATAGAAAGCTTACAGCCTGCTGATTTAACAAAAGATGCTAATTTAAGGGATGAGGTAGAAGGGGCGATCGCGGAAATTACAGAACTGCTTTCGCAGCAAGCAGATATGGTAGATTCGACAGAACTCGATTTCGGAGTAAACGTGACAGGGGCGATCGCCAAAGGAGTCCAAATCCGGGATATAATGATAAATTTACTGGGACCCGCACCCTCTACTAGCTTATTGAGTTGGGAAGAGCAAGCGTCCGGGGCGAATGTACGTTTGAAGGTTTTTACTGTGAGTAGCTATATAATTGCGATCGTGTTTTTAGCCGGAGCAGGTTTTAGCCAACTTTATGTTGATAAACCTACTTTTGGAAATAATCCTTGGAACGATTATTCTGCACTGATGGCTTGGGGTTTTGGAGCAGAGGCTACCAGAGATGCTGTTACAAAGGTGGTGCAAGGGTGGAGTTTACCTGGATTAAAGTGATGTTAAACTCATTTGTATCAAGGGAATTAATTTTCGATTAAGTGCTGAGATTAGTAAATTTATTAATTAGAATAGATGGAATCACATTCTAGGTGTTTATTATCATAAGCCTAGTTCCAAAAGTCTTAAAATAGGTTTATTTAATAACAATACTCCGGACAGTTTTTAAGCAGCCAAAGTACCATAAGACAAGACTGAAGGAAGATTAGGGTGATTTAAAATCAAATCCCGGTCTAAATCTAACTTATCAATAAAGGTACAAAGTAGATGCGCGATTTTATTCCAGACGTTTATAAGAGGCCATTGAAAACACAAACGACTTGGCAGATGAATGACAACTAGAGAGTTGATGTTTGGCTAAATTTAAGGCAATAAGACTGGCATTAAAATGAAAATCAAGCCGTGGTAAATGACGAGCTTGACAATCAGACAATCCCGTAAATTGCTTGGCATCACGAAAAATAAATTCAATCTGGAAGCGAGCCTGATAATATTCAACAATTTGCTCAGGTGGCAAGTGAATATCAGTGCTAAATAATAAAGCATTTTTAATTTTTCCGTTGGCTTGAACCTCAGAGATACAAGCCAAAGTAATTTGGCAATTTAAACAACAACTCCACACAACTAATGTATATAATGAAACTCCCGGCTTTAGATATTTAACAAAATTAAGACGACTCAAATCATGGCAGTCAACCTTACCATCATATTTACGTGGAGCTCCCAGTTTATTTTGTTCACCTCTATAGAGATAGCGTAAGTTAGCATCAACTCTTAACTTGCCAA
Organism: Microcoleus sp. F10-B2; assembly: GCF_036704965.1. Taxonomy (NCBI): domain Bacteria; kingdom Bacillati; phylum Cyanobacteriota; class Cyanophyceae; order Oscillatoriales; family Microcoleaceae; genus Microcoleus; species Microcoleus sp. F10-B2. The sequence continues at coordinate 23,400 of NZ_JAUBTB010000064.1, forward strand.
TAAAGTCTAAATTTAAGTCCCGCACAGCATCCCAGAATTTAGAGCGATAGTAATAGCCATCAGCCACCAAATAACGTACAGAAGTTGGGAAGTAACAACGAGTATTCTTTAGATGTTGGGCATAGTCATCAACTCTTGTGATGTCAGGCGTTGAGCTTTGAGGCTCCGGTTTTTTGCGAGATTTCTTAGACCAGCAATTCTTCGGATTTTGTGGCAGTTTTTTCACCGACTTTATTTGAGGGCGTGATGGAGTCTGCTGTACGCTTAAGCTATAAGATAAACAACTCTCAATTTCGACAATAGAAATCACAGAAATTTCCAACCCCTGTTCCGATTTACCAGCTACACCATTATAAAAATAAGCTTTACCGTCAGTTTTTTTGCCACTTTTTCTGACAAAAGAACAATCAATAACAGCAATGACTCTGTGTTCAGGATTTAAGGCAGATTCGAGGAAATATTGATTAAATTGTGGAAAATTAAAAGTTTTGAGAAAGTGACGACGGTAGGTTTTTTCGCTCAAAGAACTATAACGACTTAGATTCGTGAAGTTGACTTTACCATAAACCAGCAAAATAGTTGAGAATAAAGTGATTAAAAACTTCTTTTGGGGTTGACTAATCCCTGGCATTTGTTGTAAGATGGATTCAATAATCTTCATAAGGCAATCTGTTGAGCTTGTGTGTTTTTATAGCTTAACCTAAAAGAGCGCCTTTTTTTCTGTTCATTTTTGGTTCAGATTGCACTCACTTTTTTCGCTTCTGTGATTTATTGCGTAAGCGTTGCTTGCCGAAGCCATAGCATCCGTCTTGAAAAACTGTCCGGAGTATTGTAATAAGGGAAAACTATATATAGTATTCATAATGGTAAAGAAATAAAACAAGTCATTCAAAATGCGGTGGACTATTAATATCCCCCCCCGTGTTATGCATTTTTTGGTCTCCCAAAAATGTATTGTCAAAGGTTAAAGATATTTTTTGTTGTCAGAGTACGAGAACATATAAACCATTGTCTAAGGGTTCGGGGTAATGGCATTCGATCTCTCTTGGCGAACCAGACCTCTGTATTGTGGTTTACCCACTGCTGTTATTAGACCTCATCTATTTGAGAAAGGCTATAGAGACATTTACGCTCTGCTTTGTCAGCTTTGACAACAGCTATATCTTATAGATTTGTGCGCTGACTACAATAAAATATGGACGTATTTACTACATATAAAGCCACTTTTTGCGTGGTTTTGGCTTTAAATTTGTTTAACTCCTGTTAACATAAAACAATCAATTAAAGATGTATGTTCTTCTGCCCTTCCATGATTAGATTCGAGCAGTTTTATATTTACGTTATAATTAGTTGTGATAACGGCAGATTATTTGTTGTTTGATATATGCAGAGCCAGAAATAATGAGAGGAAATGACGCATGAACGTCTTTGAGTTTGAGATTACCATCCAGAGCAAATCAGGCGATAGTAGCTGGCCCATTGTTGTTCGGTGCAAGCAACCGGACGGACTAACCATCCATTCAAAAGAAACTCTCGAACTCAATCAGGATGACTTGAACAAACTCACTCAACAGCAAGAAAACGAGAGGGAATACGGCACCCATCTTGGCAAAGCTCTGTTTCGAGGGGCTGTATACGATACCTTTGTTCGTGCCCTATCCAAGAGTAGTCAGGACTCCGTGTTACGGATTTTGCTGTCGATCGAAGCGGCTGACAATGACCCTATCAAAACCTTACATTGGGAAAGGCTGTGCGCTCCGATTGATGCCGATGGAAGTTGGCATCTTTTAGCTCGCGACCAGCGCGTGCCCTTTTCCCTATACATTCCCACCATTATAGATCGCCGCTTTCCCCCCATTGGACGGCGTGACTTGCGGGCACTGGTGCTGGTAGCGAGTCCGTCTAATATCGGTAAGTTTCAATTAGCACCTTTTGACGTTGAAGCTGTCTTATCTGGAGTCAAGGAAGCGCTTGGCGAAATTCCTTACGAAATATTGGCAAATGATGTTGCAGGGGCTATAGGACCCCCAACCCTACAAGAACTGTCAAAGCAACTGACTAACGCCAAGAAGCCATACACCATGCTGCACTTTGTCGCCCACGGCAAACTGCTGGATAACGGAGAAACAGTTCTGTACTGGGCAAACGCCGATAACCAAGTTCAGCCAGTGACAGGGGAAGAATTACTCTCAGAACTTAAAAACATCGGTAATTATCAAAGGAGCTTACCTCACTTTACCTTCCTGTGTACTTGCGAGAGTGCCGACCCCAGAGCAGAAGTAGGATTAGGTGGATTAGGGCAAAGATTGGTCAGAAATTTGGGGATGCCTGCTGTAGTAGCGATGACGCGCAAGGTGAGCGTAGAGACAGGCTTGGCTTTAGGACAGAGCTTTTACCGACGCCTCAGAGAGTCCGGAGAGGTAGACACGGCGCTCCAAGAGGCAACGGCCGGATTGGGAAAGCGGCATGATATTGCTGTTCCGGCTCTGTTTAGTCGCTTGGGTGGGCGTCCTTTATTTAGCGATCGCCTTGACGATCGGGATTTAACCGACGAGGAAATCGAGTATGGTATTGAAAAGCTGCAGCAGCTCCTCCAAGAACGAGCACCTCATGCCTCCGTACTCAAGCAGAGGTTTGAAACGCAGGTAAAGACGCTGAAAAATACACGGGGAGCCGACTCACGCACGGCCCGCGAAGACCGTCATCAGGCAATAGTAGAACTCAACAACCTCTGCGAGCAAGTAATCGAACTCAGTTTCGACGCTCTAGCAGCCTTGGGTAAGCAACCACCAGAATACAAGGCTGAGTGTCCGTTTCCTGGACTGTCTTCCTTTGCTGAGAAAAAATACCACAAGTTCTTCTTTGGGCGCGATGAGCTGATTAGAGATTTACAAAAGGAACTGGCGAAGGACAATTTCTTAGCCGTAATCGGCACTTCGGGCAGTGGCAAGTCATCGGTGGTACTAGCTGGGCTGATTCCTAAGCTCAAAGAGGAGGACTTAAGCCTTCAGTGGGCTTACATGACGCCTGGAAAGGAGCCACTGAGGCAGCTCAAAAGACGATTAGAAAGATTATTGAAGGTATCAGAGCAGCATTCAATATTGGTGGTAGACCAATTTGAAGAAGTATTCACTCTCTGTGAAGATAAAGCCGAGCGGGTCGAATTCATCGAAAAGTTATTAAACTTTGCCGAGCGGCGGAAAGTCGTAATCACCATGCGCGCAGACTTTTTGGGAGAGTGTACCTTTTACCCCGAACTGAGAAAGCGGATTGAAACCCGACAAAAATTGGTCGGGCCGATGGAACCTGCAGAACTGATTACAGCAATGAAGATGCAGGCAGACAGGGGGGGACTGCGCTTTGAAGCTGGCTTGAGTCACGCGATTCTCAATGATGTGCAGGGGGAGCCAGGGGCGATGCCGCTGCTGCAATATGCTTTGCAGGAACTGTGGAAACGGCGGCGCGGACGCTGGCTGTGCGATGAGGAGTACCAAGCCATCGGTGGAGTCCAAAAGGCAATAGCTAAGACTGCCGATGATTTCTACAATAGCTTGTCAGTTGCTGAGCAAGAACAAGTCCAGAATATCTTCTTGCGCTTAACCCGCTTGGATGCCAGTGCCGTACCAGGGGAGAAGCGACGGGATACGCGCCGACGAGTGGAGTTAGAGGATTTGGTGCCAACAGGCGACGATCTACCTGTGACAAGGAAATTGGTGCAGCAGTTGGCTGGGGGAGGGGTGCGGCTTGTAGTTACCAGTCGCAACGAAGCTACGGGGAAGGAAGAGGTGGAAGTTGCCCATGAAGCTTTAATCCGCTACTGGCCGACGTTACAAAATTGGTTGAATCAGAACCGCAATGATTTGCTATTGCGAGAAACCATCAATCAGGCGGCAGAGGAGTGGCAGCAGCACCAAGAGCAACCAGACAAAGACATTTATCTCATCCATCAGGGGGGACGGTTAGAAGATGCAGAGGTGTTGTGGAAGCACCCCAAATTTGTGCATCTCAACCAACTTGAGGCGGAATATGTTTTGGCTTGTGTCCAGTTGCGCCAGCGACGACGCCAGCTTGAGGAACAGCGCAAACAGCGCCTGCTCATGGCGGCTGTGAGCGCCGCTTTTGTCTTGGGTGGATTTGCCATTTTTGCTGGATTTCAGTGGCGCAAAGCAGAAATTCAGCAAATTGAGGCTTTTTTAGAATCCGCTGAAGCCCGCTTGGCTTCCAATCAAACATTGGATGCAAGGATAGGCAGTTTACGGGCAGCGAAAGAACTCAAAAATTCAAAGTGGCAAATATTTTGGCCAGAGACTAACTTAAGGAATCAAGTGGTGGACAAGTTGCTCAAGACAATTTATGCAGGGCAGGAGGTTAACCGTATAGAGAGCGATCAAGGCAAGGTCAATGTGGCCTTTAGTAAGGATGGCAAGATTGCCACGAGTAGAGATCATGGCATTGTTCGTCTCTGGGATATTTCCGGTAAGCAGTTGAACGAACAGCTTGAAGAAGGTACAAATTTCTCCAACGTGGCTTTCACTTCAGATGGCAAGCTCTTGGTCGTCCAGGAGGTAGGCGGTGTGCGCTTGTGGAATCTCTCTAGCAAGCAGTCGATCGCACTTGGAGATGGTGGCAGAATAGATGAGGTGGTCTTAAGCCCGGATGGCAAACAACTGGCGACTGTTGGAGAGGACAAAAATGGTAGTACCGTTCGTTTGTGGGACACCAAAGGCAATCAGTTGCACGAACTCCAAGGGGGGCATAAAGGCAACGTCAATAATGTGGCCTTCAGCCCGGATGGCCAGAAGCTAGTCACTGCTGGAAATGACAGCACCGTTCGTTTGTGGGATACCAAAGGCAATCAGTTGGATGTATTCCAGGGGCATAAAGGCAACGTCAATAGCGTGGCCTTCAGACCAAAGAGCAATCAACTAGCTAGCGGTGGGGATGACGGCGTTCTTCTGTGGGATATCTCCAGCAAGCAGTCAACCCTACTCAAAGAGGGTAGAGATGGCGATGTCAAGGACATGGTGTTCAGCCCGGATGGTAAAAAGCTAGTCGTCATTGGAAGTAATAGCACTGCTGATCTGTGGGATATCTCCAGCAAAAAGCAAACCTCACTGTATATACAGGATGGAGATAAATCAGTCGATAACGTGGTGTTTAGCCCGGATGGACGGAAGTTGATCACCTTTACAAGTAACAGCACTGCTCCCGCTCACCTATGGGATATCTCTGGCGATCACTTGACTTTACTTAGAGGGAAAGGTCAAGTTAATAGTGCAGCTTTCAGCCCGGATGGACAGAAGCTGGTCACTGGTGGAAATGACGGCACTGCTCTGCTATGGGATCTTTCCGATAAGCAGTTGGCTGTATTCCAAGGGCTTAAAGGTAAGGTCAATAGCGTGGCCTTCATACCGAAGAGCAATCAACTAGCTAGCGGTGGCGATGACGGCGTTCTTCTGTGGGATATCTCCAGCAAGCAGTCAACCCCACTCAAAGAGGGTATAGATGGCTCGGTCGATAAAATGGTGTTTAGCCCAGATGGTAAGAAGCTAGCCACCATTGGAAGTAATAGCACCATTCTCCAGTGGGATGTCTTTAGCAAGCAGTCAACCCCAATCAAAGAGGGTAGAGATGGCTCGGTCAAGGGCATGGTGTTTAGCCCAGATGGTAAGCTACTGGTTGTTGAAGAAAATAACGGCACCGCTCGCCTGTGGGATAGCTTCAGCAAACAGTCAACTTTACTCCAAGGGAATGATTGCTCAATAGTCAGTAGCGCGACCTTGAGTCCAGATGGCAAGCAACTCGCTATCGGTTGTGCTGAGGGCAGCGTCTACCTGGGGGACACCGAAGGCAATAATAAGTTGAAGAAATTTCAAGCGTATAAACCTAAATCCATGTCCACTATCGGGGTCAGTAGGATAGAGTTCAGCCTAGATGGCAAGCTTCTGGCTACAACAGGTGACAACATCACCCGTCTGTGGAACCCTAAAGACACTAAAGACACTCCGGGGTTTTCTGAATTCCGAGGGGATCAAGGCCCCGTCAGTGACATAAAGTTCAGCCCAGATGGCAAGCACCTGGCTATCGGTGGCGATAACAGCACTCACCTGTTGGATACCCAAGGCAATGAGTTGGCTAAACTCGAAGTATCTCAAAGCATTAGCGTAGCTTTTAGCCCGGATGGCAAGCTCTTAGTCACTGCTGGAGAAGACGGCACCCCCCGCCTGTGGCAAATTGGCGGACTGGATGAACTCCTGGCAATGAATTGCGATTGGGTGCGCGACTACCTGAAGAACCCTAGCGCCGAGCTCAGCGATCGCGATCGCCATCTTTGTGATGGTATTACCACTTTTTAGGGCTAATGTTATCGCAGACATCGCGATCGCCAACGGGGGCATTTGTCTGGAGATAAGCGCCTATGCGATCGCAATTACGGCTGATTAGCTCGTCTATATCATCTGACGACTCCAAATCCCAGAGTTTGATGGTGTTGTCATAACTACCAGAACACAAAGTTTTGCCATCGGGGCTGAAACTGACGCTCATGACCCCACCGCTATGCCCCTTAAGGGTAGTCTTTTCTTGACCAGTCGCCACATCCCAGAGTTTGATGGTGTTGTCAAAACTACCGGAAGCCAAGGTTTTGCCATCGGGACTGAAACTGAGGCTGTAGACCCCACCGCTATGCCTGGAGAGGGTAATGCGTGCTTTATCAGTCGCCACATCCCAGAGTTTGATGGTTTTGTCATTACTAGCAGAAGCTAAGGTTTTGCCATCGGGACTGAAACTGACGCTATAGACCTCAGCGCTATGCCCCTTAAGAGTAGTCTTTTCTTGACCAGTCGCCACATCCCAGAGTTTGATGGTGTTGTCATTACTAGCGGAAGCCAAGGTTTTGCCATCGGGACTGAAACTGACGCTATTGACCCCAGCGCTATACCCCTTAAGGGTGGTTTTTTGTTTACCAGTCGCCACATCCCAGAGTTTGATGGTTTCGTCCCAACTAGCGGAAGCCAAGGTTTTGCCATCTGAACTGAAACTGACGCTATACACCTCAGAGCTATACCCCTTAAGGGTAGTCTTTTGTTTACCAGTCGCCACATCCCAAAGTTTGATGGTTTCGTCCCAACTAGCGGAAGCCAAGGTTTTGCTATCTGGACTGAAACTGACGCTCATGACCTCAGCGCTATGCCCCTTAAGGGTAGTTTTTTCTTGACCAGTCGCCACATCCCAGAGTTTGATGGTGTTGTCAAAACTACCGGAAGCCAAGGTTTTGCCATCTAAACTGAAACTGACACTATAGACCTCAGCGCTATGCCCGGAGAGGGTAGTATTTTGTTTACCAGTCGCCACATCCCAGAGTTTGATGGTGTTGTCATAACTACTGGAAGCCAAGGTTTTGCCATCTGAACTGAAACTGACGCTATTGACCCCAGCGCTATGTCCGGAGAGGGTAATGCGTGCTTTACCAGTCGCCACATCCCAGAGTTTGATGGTTCTGTCCCAACTAGCAGAAGCCAAGGTTTTGCCATCGGAACTGAAACTGATGCTATACACCTCAGCGCTATGCCCCTTAAGGGTAGTATTTTGTTTACCAGTCGCCACATCCCAGATTTTGATGGTGTTGTCATTACTAGCGGAAGCCAAGGTTTTGCTATCTGGACTGAAGCTGACGCTCATGACCTCAGCGCTATGCCCCTTAAGGGTAGTATTTTGTTTACCAGTCGCCACATCCCAGAGTTTGATGGTGTTGTCATTACTAGCGGAAGCCAAGGTTTTGCTATCTGGACTGAAGCTGACGCTATAGACCTCAGCGCTATGCCCCTTAAGGGTAGTGTTTTGTTTACCAGTCGCCACATCCCAGAGTTTGATGGTGTTGTCATTACTAGCGGAAGCCAAGGTTTTGCCATCGGGACTGAAACTGACGCTCATAACCCCACCGGTATGCCCCTTAAGGGTAGTATTTTGTTTACCAGTCGCCACATCCCAGAGTTTAATGGTGTTGTCATAACTACCGGAAGCCAAGGTTTTGCCATCGGGACTGAAACTGACGCTATAGACCTGATTGCTTGCCAAGCGGTTACGTTCTTGCACGTTGTCAATTACCCTCTGTAGTGCCGCACTCACGGTGTGATTTTCGATAGTATTTTCTAAGTGAGCCTGTTTAAGTTTTTTACCTGCCTCTACAGCAGCAACCACAGCTTCAAGCTGCCTATTGGAAAGTAAGTTAGCTTCAGAGGTTTGAACGAGGGCATTAACACTCTCTCGTGCTGCTTCTCGAGCATTTTTCTGAGCTTCATTTTTCTGTTTTTGAGCTTCATTTCCCTGATAGAAGGCAAAGAGAGTCAATCCAGCTAGCCCTACAAGGGAGATGGCTGCAACTCTATTCCTCGATTGAGCAGCTTTCAGAGCTTTTCTTTCCTGTTCTAATTCCCGCTTTTGACGTGCTTCTTCTTCCTGGCGTTGGCGATCGCGCAACTCGACGCAAGCAATGACATAATTAGCCTCAAGTTGGTTAAAAAACCAGCTTTGTATACTCAGCGCCTTAGCCTGCTCCAAAGGTTCTCCTCGATGCACCAAATAGCTCTCTTCTTCCTTTCCTAGGTGCTGGTTCCACTCTAGTGCTGCCTGAGATATCTTCTCCCGCAGTTGCAAATTGGTTCGGTCTTTTTCCAACCATTCTTGCAAAGTATTCCAATGCTGAATTAACGCTTCATGGGCGACTTCCACTTCTTGTGCCCCTGTCGCCAGGTCTTGGCTGGTCACAACCAGGCGTATCCCTTCATCCGCCAAGCGTTTGACAAGTTCCTTCGTCTGATTCAGGTCTTCCCCCATAGGCACTAATTCTTCCAGCTTGACTCGTCGCCGCGTGTTCCGGCGTTTCGTTCCCGGTTGGACATTCTCATCTAAGCGGGTTAAACGGACGAAGATATTCTTAACTCGCTCTCGCTCGTCGTTGGATGACAACCCTCTGTAGAAAGCATCCGCAGATGTCGCTATTGCCTTGTTGACACCCCCAAGGTCTTCATATTCCTCATAGCACAACCACCGCCCCCATCGTCGTTCCCATATATGTTGCAGCGCATATTGCAGTAAGGGCATCCTGCCTCGTTCTTGTTCCACCTCTGCTAAAATCGCATTATTCAGACCTTCTTCAAACTCTAACCCGGCTGTGTCTGCCTGCCTTTTCATAGCGATCCCTAGTTCGCTCGGCTCCATCGGCCCAACCAACTTTTGTCTTTTCTCAATCTGCTCCCTCAGAGTAGAGTAGCGACTGCACTCACCCAGAAAATCCGAGCGGATTGTGATCGCAACTTTGTGCTGCTGAACAAGCTGCAACAACTGGTCGATGAAGTCTTGTTGCTCAGCTTCATCGGTGCAGAGGGTAAATAATTCTTCAAATTGATCTACAACAAACACCGCAGGCTGGCCTGATACCTGAGATTGACTCACCTGTAGTTGTTCCACAGGAGCGCTACCAGGTCTCAGGTACACGAGCTGCAATTCTGGGTTCTCCTGCTGTAACTTCGGTATCAACCCTGCTAGTACAACCGAGGACTTGCCACTGCCCGATTCACCGAATACAGCTAAGAAGTTACCCTCTTTAAATTTCTGATGTAGCTCTTTAATCAGTTCATCTCGTCCAAAGAAGAATTTCCGGTACTTGGGATCGCGGAAGGAAGACAACCCAGGGAAAGGACACTCCGCTTTATACTGTGGAGGGGTCTTTCCTAAAGCCGCCAAGGCATCGAAGCTAATTTCTAGGACTTGATTGCACAGAATGTTCAGTTCGTAGAGCGCCTGCTGCCGTTCCAATCGAGCAGAACGGATTTCTGAGCCGCGTCGCTCTTGCAATATCCGTACTTGCTGCTCAAATTTATCTTTGAGCACGGAGGCATTGGGAGCCCGTTCTTGGAGCAGTTGGCGGCACTGCTCAATGCCGCAGTCAATCTCACCATCAGTCAGTTCCCGATCCTCCAGGCGATCGCTAAACAAAGGCAGCCCTGCCAAGCGGCTGAACAGGGCTGGCACCGTGATATCGCTGCGGTCTCCCAATCCCGCAGTTGCCTCCTGCATCGCCGAATCCACTTCGCCGCTTTCTCTTAGCCTTTCGTAAAAGCGCTTTGAGAGAGTCAAAGCCGTCTTCACAGTCACCTTGCGGGTCATGGCTACCACCGCAGGCATCCCCAGATTTCTTACCAATCGCTGACCTAGTCCACCTAATGCCCCTTCTGCTCTTGGGTCGGCACTCTCACAGGTGCAGAGGAAGGCCAAGTGCGGTAAACCCTTCTGTTCGCCAATATTTTTGAGTTCCGCCACCAAGTCGTTGCCCAATACTGTCTTCACCTGGTTATCTTCTGTAGCCCAGAACAGCACGGTATCTCGCTGGTTGTCCTTCATCAACGCGCCGTGGCAGACCATATGCAGTAAGGTGTAAGGCTTCTTTGCATCCGTGAGTTGCTTAGAGAGCTCTTCGAGTGTTGGTGGACCTACCACATCTTCATCGTCAATATTTGCCAAGAATTTGCACTCGATATCACCAAGCGCTAACTTCACACTCTTGACGACCTCTTTCTCATCAAAGGGAGCCAGGCTATACTTCCCTAAATTAGAGGGACTCGCTACCAGCACCAGTGCCCGCAAGTCCCGCCGTCCAATTGGCGGAAAGCGGCGATCGATGATGGTGGGGATGTAGAGGGAAAAGGGCACGCGCTGGTCACGAGCTAAAAGATTCAACTCTCCGCTAGCATCAATCGGCGCACATAGTCTTTGCCAATGCAGAGTTCTCAGTTCGTCTGTGCGATCGACTTCAATAGAGAGCAAAATTCTGAGAGGACGGTCTTGACTACTCTTGCTGTAGGCACGGATAAAGGCATCGCGCACCTCATTTTGAAAGAGCGCTTGACCCAGTAGTTTGCCATATTCCTTCTCGTTTTCCTGGTGTTGTATTAGCTTGTTCCAGTCATCCTCACTCAATTGAAGGTTGCCTTCAGTGTGAGTGGTTAGCCCATCGAGTTGTTTGATTCTGACAACAATCGGCCAGCAATCGTGAGATTTACGCAGGATAGTAATCTCAAATTCAAAGGCGTTCAAAGTTAAACAGCTCCGTATTTTATATATGCAAAAAATTTTCTTTACTCTCTCAAGGGTCGGTTTTTTATATTCCCCCTCTATTACCCAACCCCTTTCTCCCGGTTCTTCCGCACTGAGTGTGCTAAATCTTTAGCCTTTGTAGGGTGCGTCTCCACGCACCCTACAAATACTTTATTCACTTCGTCGGGAATGCCTCCCTTTCTGCTTCCATTACTACCCAGCCAATTTCTGGTCGCAGACACAGAGATTCTGGTTCTTGACTAACACCAATTAATCCAGCAACAAACTCCATTTCGTAGAAATTCCCCAGGTAATTCCACTTGAATGGAGCCTTAGACGGCAGGCTGGGAAAAGCACCCCGTGCTTCTATCTTTGGTGACAGCTCAAAATTTAACCAGGGATTGCGTAGATATGGTGGCTTAGTGGTCTTGCCTTCCAACCTTTCTTCCCAGTTCGGTTTATGATTCATAATGTAGGGGAATAGTCTAGCAACCCATCCAGTAATATACGGCGAACCACTTCCCTCAGATCCTTGGTACTTGTAAATAGAATCCCAAAACTCGGTATTAACACTGCCTTCAGCGGCCGCTACAAATTCCTTGAGAATTGGTAGTAACGGCTCAACCCACCACTCCAAACCAAAGCTAGCAAACTCTTCCACCCTCTGGGCAATAGAACGCCAATCCTCTACCGTTCCCTCCAACTTAATCGTAGGTATGCCACAGAAGGTCATTAGCTCGTACTCAAAGTAAGACTGCATTGCATCTAGCAATACCACTTCCGAGGCAGCACGTTCAATAGGGCCTGTGGTTGAGAAGTTAGCCACAATTAACTCGTGTGCTTTGCCAATATGTTGGTGAATTTGTTCGGAAAAATCCCCAAAAACTTCTGCCCAAGGGTTGTCAGCCGAACCCTTCACAAAGTCATCGCGACAAACCGTAATCTTCAACTTTCCCGAATGCTGCACGAAGTGATGACGCAGTTCTTCGGCATTCATGTTAATGTGCTGTGCTAGTCCCTGCGTTAAGGTTAGCCAAATTATGTCAGGGGAAAGGCAAATTGGATGATGAAAGCAAAAAGCTGCATGTAGTGCCGCAATGAGTGGATGATAATACGAACCATAACTCGTCACCAACTGCCCACGATATCGAGAACAAGCCTCGATTGGTCTATCTAAAAACTCTTCAACTGCTCGATAGTAAGGAATTTCAGGCAAGGGGATGGTTGTGGGAGATACCTTTGAAACAGGAAAAGTTCTGGCCGCGGTGCTGGTACCTTCTGAATTTGTGACTGGATTGTACATAGATGGTAAATCACTCGTATACTCCATATCTTAGACTCAGCTTTATCTACCCAAGTAGCACTATGCGAACCAAAACGAGGACGGCAGTCTGCTGTTCCACGCTCCCTAACAACCTGAAAGCTGCGCGGGAACAGTCCCGGCAGCCGTTCACTTAAGCGCGATCGCCCAGTTAACTCAATGCCTTCAACACATTCAACAGATTGGTAGCTATTGACGTTGCGGTTTGCAGGCTTTCGGGGCTGTCAACTGAAGCCTTTTGAGCAGTATTGACAAACTGCTCCAGTGATGCTATTAACTGTGTCTGAGTCTGCTTGAGGGCAGCTTCATCAACAACTTGCTCTGGAGTTTCCTGAGCCGAACCCTGTCCCGACTGGGCAGAACGGACAACTACAGGTTCTTTAAAAATGGGGCGCTCGGCGCTGGCATCTTTACTACTACTGACCACGAGCCGCACTGCTGGATCGCCGATAATCGCATAGTTGCGGGCGTCATTGTTAGCTGTCCACATCCCAGCCAAACTCTGATTATTGGGAACCGCGCCCCACTTAATCTCTTCTAGCTCAGAGCTGAGGTCGGAGGAGATTTCGGCATAGCGCTCGTCAAAATACTCCACTGCAGATCCTACTGGATGCCCTTCCAGCAGACGCTTCACGCTACTTTGAAAAACTGCGATCTGCCGGCGATCGGCACTAGAACCGCGAATATCCGACCAGGAGAAAGAACAGCCCCATGCTCGATCGACGTGACCAATTACAGCGAGAGCACCTCCCTTGGGATGGCTCAATAGTTTTTGCGGTAAGCGGGCAAGAAAGGGATACGGCGCAATGTCTGGTCGTTCAGAAAGGGATTTTTTGTGACCGTCGAATTCATCCTGTTGGGGGCAACCTGCGCCATAGCAAGCAAAGTGAAAAGCAATTAATCCCAGCAAGCGAGCGTCCTCGCCAATATCGTCCCCAGAAAAGTAAAAATCTTCTGGAATTGGTTGTCGTCCCCATTTGCTACCTGGCCAGTCTTGGCACAGCAGTGCGCCTTGGTGGCGCAACTGACGCGGATCGCCATTTTTAAAGCCCATGCCGTGGCTGGCAGTAAACAGCAAACTAGGCGTTTCGCTGCCTCCTAGCAGTTGCCCAAGGCGGGCCTTGGTTGCTTCTTCTTTAAGAATCGTTTTTACATCCCAGTTAGGATGTTCCTCGACAACCCATTCAGACAGCGGCTGAATCAAGTCTTGAGTGCTGAGATTAGTAGCAGCGTCTCCTGGGTTGCACACACCGAAAAAGGCAGCGCTAGGGGATAGGGATAGATTGCTAGTTTCAGCTTCTACTACACTGTGAGCGTACTGCGCGTATTCCTGTAGCGTATCAAAGTAAATGCGACCCACTGCAAACTGAACGCTGAGCTGGGACTGAAAGCGGTAGGGAATTGTTACTGGATCTCCAACAATCAGCAGGTAATACGGCATTTTGTCTGGATCGGCTGGACCTGGCCCTAGTCCCTGACGCGACAGAAACTGATTTTTTGACTCGCCCGGACGATAACCCCTGACACCGGTATATTCCTGGTAATATTTTTCTTTCTTCTGGGTGGCTTGCCTTTTGCGATGCTCTAATAGTTCGCTGAGTGCCTCCCGGATTGCCGGATCGGCATTGTAAGCAAAGATTACTCCCCAACCTGTTTCAGCTAGGTTTTTGGGGTCTACTCCCTCCATAGGAGCAAAATGATCGGGTTGCTTTTTTAGCTTGATATCTTCTAGATCCTCTGGATCAAACTCTTCGCCTTGGGCAATCCTAGATACTTGCTCGGCGGTCAGAGGGGGAAGCAAATAATCGCCCGTCGAGCCATTAATTCCATTGAAAAATAGCAAGTCTTCTTCGTTCATCTTTTTGGTTCCTGGTTGGTTGGGCGAACAATCACAATTTGAGTTTTGAGTGAATCAGATAGAAACCCCACAAGCTTTTTTAACAAGGGCTTTCTGAGTTTCTATCCGTTCTCGCAGGCAAAAAAATTGAGTCTAACTCTGGCGGTTAACTGGGATAAGCTGCCGACCACACAGCATGGGCGACTTCCGGCTTGGCAATGTCGGAATGGGCACCCATTGTTGGCCCTCCCAGGTTCGCACAAATAAACTTGCTGCTTTCCAGGTTGTAAATTTTGCCCGGTTGAAAGTGATACGAGGCATCGCAGGGGAGCATGTTTATGTTTTCCGCTGCCAGGTCATCTCCACCTAGACCAAAGCTGCCAATTCCGCCATATTTAGGCAATTGACCGGGGGCAAAGTCCACACTGCTAAAGGCCGTCTTTCCAGCTAGGGGGTACATCCTGCCGACTGCATAGTCGAACTGCGAGTGAGTTGTAACGATCGGACCTGCGACTTTACCTTGAGCAATGATTGTATTAAAGTAACCAGGACGATCGCGTTCGTGTGAAATCTTTGCACAGTAAGACCAGAGCGATACAGCGCCTTGTACCAACGCCAGAGAATCCACTGGACGGACTAACGTACCCTTCCCTTGCGGACCATTGAGGATAGAAGAGACAACAACGCATCCGAAGCTGTGACCCATCAGGTGGAATCGCACCGTTTCAGCAGCGTTCTCTTGCAGTGTTTTTAACAAGTTGAAACCAGCGTTCTCACCGATTTTGCGAGCGCGGTCTTTCATTTTCCAATAAGACAGTACCCGCAGGGGGTCTAAAACCTTATCCCAGACTGAGCTGCTGTCGGTGCTGAAACTTACTGGTTCATCTTTACTCGCTTCATAGATGGCTTCTGGATCGAAACCTTCCCAATCCGAACCCGGTGCCGCACCTTCACCTTCACTACCCAAGTCAGCCTCTTGGTTCAACACCTGGTAGGCGTTGAGTACCTCTGGTGGCAAGCTATCAAGTGTGTTGTCTTCGCTCGCCGCCCGGAGAATTGTTTGCAGGGCTTGCCGTGCTGCTTCAGTGTTAGCAATGCGATCGGCATATTCATCTACTAACCCCTCAACTGGATCTTCGTCGTTCACGTCAAAGGACACCGAACTTGTCAAATCTTCATCGCCCCAAGGCTTGCTCGGCCAGTGAAGCCCAATCATTAAGGGACGAAATCCCGATCGCACCTGTTTGATTTTTTCAATATCGGCTGTTTGTTTAGCCATAGCGCCAATCCAGTCGTTGTACTGCTGTCGCGCTGCGGGGATGTCGCCCATCCACCCGTGGCTCATAAGGAATACATCTGTGATTGGCTCATTCGCTAGTGCTGAGAAGATTTGTTCGCTCAGTTTCTTCCCATCAGCTTCATCGCGTTCGTTGCCATCCTTATCAAAGGCAATCAGGTAGTAATTCAAGGAAGTATTAGGTACTTTTTCAATTGGCATGGCATTTAGAATTTTTCGGGTGTGGGTGTCGTTTTATGTGAACTATAGAGGGAAATGTTATCCCAAAGTTTTTTATTGAAAACTTCCCTCTTAGTTGGGGCTGTGCAAGACTAAGTTCCTCAAATTGTCAATCAGTCTGCACAAGGTTCCCAATTTATGAGCGAATCATTCGATCGGCTTTGGGATTACGTGATGAGTGGCGGTTTATATAGCGCCCTCGCCAATTTCGGTATTTTGTTGGCAGTTGGCCTTAAGAAAACGAGCTGGTATCAAATTCATTCTGAAACCAAGCAAAACGCTCTTGGAAGCTCTGTTCTATCTCTGCCTTTACTTGTTGAGGATTTGGTAGTTTTTGAGGAATAAAGACATTATACTGTACCTTGGTCAATTGAGAATTTCTCTCTAAAAGCGTGATTGTCCCTCGATAGAGACTGACAGGCATTACGCTTTTTGTTACTTCATACACTAGGACTTTTTCCGCATCAGAGGCATAGATTAAGTTTTATTCAAGAACCTTATTGTGAGGGAAAAATACTCGTCTTCCCGATACAGGAATCATTCTAACATCTATAGCATGTTGTACCCAATATCTACCTTCCCAATTGCGGATTATTGCCCATAATTGCTCGGCGGGACAATATACATCAACCTCGAAGGAGCAACGCAGACCGTCTCGTTCAAGAATAAAGTTATTAAATTCCTCAACTCGTCGTTCAGGAGCGGTGGCTATTATTTGCAGAAACTTTGTTCGCTCCTTTTCCTCTTGTCCCTGTAAAGCAAAGTCAAGTTTAAGCGTTACTTCTGAGCCTTGGCTACCATCACTCATCGGAGCAACTCTGATGGTAAGCTCATAGAAGCTAAAAAAAAAATTGGCTTCAGGGATATTAATTTTCCCAATTCGTTTCTGCGAGTCGTAAACAACTAATCTTTCGCGGGTAAGAGAGCCTTTGTACTCAATTCTTATTGTTGATCCTATGCCATTAGTGGGCTGATTGTCTCCCGTTTATAACATAAGATATGGGTGATCACTTCAAGCTTGTTAAAGTGCTAAATCGTCGTCAAATGCTGACCAAAATTCATCAGGTGATAACGAGGTTAAGTTATTACTGGTACGCGAGAGGCGCTTGCCAGAAGCTAAATAATCAACCTCTACTTGTGAAAAAGAAAACGGCATTGTGCCTATCTCCTAAAATAAAACAGGACTAAATGTCAATACTGGGGGGTACATTTTCAGGATCTAAATAGGGGTAGGGAAGTTTACCTGCATCCTGTAGCTTCATGTTGCGTACTTTTATATCCCTTGAAAGTGCTGTGAAGCGAAGATTTGCACGATGCTGTACTTCTGGAAATCTCTTCTCCAAAGGGGCGATCGCTAAAGGGCCTGCAAGGCGAAAACGTGAAGCATCCGTGAGCAAATAAGCAGAGGTAAGCTGGAATAAAATCCGCTTTATAGTGTGAGGCAAGGCAGCTTTCACATACTCATCAGAAATCTCATCTTCCCCCTCTGGCATTGGTGCCAACATTGCGATAGGGTAATTAGGAAGATAAGCACCATAGTCAAACTGAGCAAAGTTTAATATGGCGTGTCCGGCACTCGTTTTCCAAATTATATTTTGTAGTACCCAAGCTAATTGCTTTTTACTGGAAATATTTTCAGGGAATGAGGGGATGTCAGCCTTATTTGGGTCTCTCATCTCTGTAACCCATCCCTTGATCATCGCGTCAGTGGCTACATCATCGTCATTAGGATATGCTGCATTTACAAAGTCGGTTGTGTACTCGCCAAAAATATCCCATAACTTGAAGCCATCTTCACGGTAGTAATAATCTTGAATGCCCTCTGATTGCTCGCGGTCAAATCCACGTTCCGAAAGTTGCTGAGGAAAACTTGATTTCTCAAAATCCCATTTGAGCCATGCGTTGAGCATAATCTCCAAACCTTGAGCCGTTCCAGTGGAAAACGTGCTGTCTGTAAACGGCATCACATTTGAAACCAGGGTGTGCCGTGCCACATAGTTGATACCAATGGTGTCCTTGAAATGAGGTGCAAGCAAGTCCCTGATTGGGTGATCTACGCTAGGTGGAAAAGAATTGTGAAAAGCAACGGCAAAAGGTTCGACACCAATATGGCCGAATCCGAGATGCCAAATAAATTGCATCACCTGATTGTCTGCACTCTTCATGTGCAGTTTCGCGAGCATCCAGCGGTTTGTTGGGGACTGCGGAGTGTAAACCGGAAGATCATCATTTAGTCGGATACCTATCATGTCCACAAAAGTCTCTCCTTCCTCAGAGTCTTGCACAATAAGCCCCGTAGCAGGATATGTATACATACCTTGGTGCGGCTTAACGTTCTTCAGTTCTGGAAGATCGACTATTAATAGGCGTTTTTCAAGGAGCAAATCACGTAGAGACTTTCCTTTATAACTAAGGTCGCGCATATTTTCTGGAACTTCCTCAATACTTCCTACAACCTTGATTGTCATAGGATTAAGACCGTTCAAGAAGTGACGGGCAAACTCTCTATCTTTACGCCAATTTTCATTGATGTATGGGGTTTCACCAATGTATCCACCTTGTACAGCTTGGTAAATATCACCTGACTTGGCAAGACGTTCTTGTATGCCAAGCTCAGTATAAAGAACCTCATTTAGTCGCTTAAAAAACATACCAGCTCTTGTTGGGTCTAGAGCCTCAGATCGTGGAAGTCCCTTAACAGCCCGAGGAAGTCTAGTCAAATCGACATCAGGCAACTCCGCATTTTTTTCATATGTCTGATATTCCCATTTTTCTTGCTGCTCGACCACAACGTCAGTAAGTACCTGTTTTAGTATTTTCTCAAGAGTCGCTATGAAATCAGCAACGCTTGTAGGATTATGTCTCAATTGCTCAGCGTAGTTAGGTAAACTCATTGTTTGAGATTCTCCAATCAAATTAAGTGCACTATTCAAATACTTTATCGCATCAGTATAAGCATTATGTTGTACGTTCATAAGTGCCTCTTTTACTTGCGGTGGGGATGCCTCAGTGTATGAAAACCATCTGACTTTTGTTAAAGTTTCTTTCCCAGTCATGGAATCGACTAAAGGACTAAATTCCACAAAAGTAGATATGGTTTTTAAACCAGGGATTTGGGGTTCCACTTGCACAAAGTCATATCGTTCGGAGAATTTTTCATCATCCCTCGCTACAAGCAATTCATCAAACGTACTATGTTGAACACTAAGTTTGAATCGCCTGATACTACCGACTTTATCCTTTCCAGGGGGAAGAATATCCATCGTTTCGTAGATTTTCCACCATTCTAGGTTATCTTTTCCAAATGGTCTAAATATCTTCCAAACTTGATGAATTGGTGCTTGTAAGATTCCCAACACCTCAACATCAGGATTTCGGTCAAAACAAGCGGGGTCAGTCACTTTTGAAATCTCCTTGATTAAGTTTTTCACAGGTGTTTTTCACTCCTTTAGTTCTAACCGCCTTGATGACTACTGGGACGTTTGACGTTTTGCGGTCGCCTTTCACGGGAGCAGCTACCCGTTCATCCTTTGGTTCACTGTACGTACGCCTTAGACTCATCCCCCCGTCCGGTTGTCTGGCTTTTTAGGCTTGTTATGAGTTACTATTTACTCACCTTCTCTCTAAGGGAGACATTGATTTAGATTTCCTTACCAGCTAATTTCCCTACACGTTCTGTCACGCTGGTTCCTACTAGATTTACTGTGCGTTAATCATGGAATTATGCTATTGCTGTTGTGTTTGTCGAGCTCTGGCTTTCACTTGGAAGAGAGCTAACTGCACCCACTGTCCTCCCATATTTTTCAGCACCTTTCAAAAAGGTGGCTCGGCACGAAATTTCTTGCCGGACATTGCTATTGCACCTATACGTCTGCTGTTGAATGCCTTGGCAGCAGTAATACTCTGATTTTTCGAGCCACTACCCCCTGTAGATTCAATTTAATCTGTTTACCAGCCCTTATCATCAGCTTATTCATGGGTCATCTATCTCTGGACATATTCAAGATAAGTCTTTGGATAGATGCTTGTCAAGGGAAATCAATAAAATTTGTGTAAAGAAAACGTCATGGAAGGTAAAAATTCAACATTTCCTGGTTGGGGCCTGAGTAACGTAGAAAAAGGCTGACGGGGTGACAACCCCGTCAAAACGCGTAGGGTTGGCGGATTTACCCAACTTGAGCTAAAAAAAGATGGGGTCGGAATTATAGCAACCGCCAAGGCGGTTATGGCGTAAACTGAGAATAAGCTGTTCGACATCTAAACTGCATTAACTCGCGTTACCTTTATTTTTTATTTTTCGGTTCCATTTTATAATTAGTCCTCCTTCATTTAAAAGTTTATGTAACAGTGATTCTAGTTTTTCAATGGATTCAAATAATCTATTGGCAACATATTCCTTGGCGGAATGCCATACTAATTCAACTAGGTTATAGTCCGAGGCTCTATTTGGGCAAAAACTCTATGATTAGATTCGGCATTTCTGACGCTATTTTCTGCAAAGTCTCTGCTTTTTTATGAAAACTAGCGTTGTCCAAAATTATCACAAACTTACAGCCTTTATCTTGAAAGTCTTCCGCTAAATTTCCTTGCAATATCCACTCGGCTTTTAAATCTTCATAAAAATTTTTCAGCACTGCATAAAAATTAGCAGAATTCCCAGATGTCATAAAATCTACCCATCTTTTTTTATCTGAATATCTTAAAATCGAGTCCGAGTTCATACCAAAAAAATCATCGACATTCTCTATAAATCCCCTGGGGGGGTGACAAAGAGGCCTAGGAGATAGACCGAATCAGGGTTGCAGCCCGCATACCTTGTTGATAAAAGCGGCGTTTATTTGGAGTTAACTTGACTAACTGTTCCACCTCCAAAGAATATTGTTCGAGATAATTAACCCACTTTTCTCCATCTAAGCCCACACCAAATGTACTCCGTCTTCGATATCTTTTTTTAGGTTCTTGACGCCGACATACATATTTTTCTACCTGCTTTTTCCTGATTTCAGTGCCTTCAAATATTGCCGAACTGTAGGCTAGTGTCGCGAGCAGAATTATGTTAATCAGTCGGTTTCCTTTTAAGCTAGTTCCTTCCAGATCGTAGCCGACTGTTTTATAATCTCGGAACATTTCTTCAATGCCCATCCGTTGCTTGTAAGCAGCGATCGCTGCGGGCAATGAGCCTAAATCTGTAAGAATAAAC
>NZ_JAUBTB010000065.1:0-44008 GCF_036704965.1 Microcoleus sp. F10-B2
AATACATAAATATAATTGCACGGAAAAAATTAATTAGGATTGCTCTAGGTCTAGAAAATCATTTAGGATTGCTATAGTTCTGGTAAGATTGAGGAAACATAATTAACAGATGGGGCCACTTAATAATTTCGACCCCATATTTTTTTACCTCAAGTTGGGTAAATCTGCCACCAGTGGGGGTTTTGACGGGGTTGTCACCCCGTCAGGATGAACGCTTCGCTTTAACAGCTCCAAAAATTTATCGCCATGCTGAACAGGAACGAAATAATTAGTGGATTAGCACTGGCTTTTGCAGGTTTTACTTATGCTTTAGTCTTTTTTGTTCTTCTTCCCTTCAGACAGTACGATTATGCAGCACCAATTGGGGCAATAGCAATGGCGATCGCCCTCACTATAGCAATGAATTGGCTGCTGTCTGCATCGTTGCTAACTGGGTGGAGTTGGGTGGCTGCATTATTTGGTTTTCAGGTAGCCCTCGTGTTTTTTGGTAGCGTGTTTCTGGAAGATGGGCTGTACCTGCCAAATTTGTTGTTTGTTGGAACTATGAGCGTAGGATATGTGAGCGTTTATACCAGTTTTTCACAACAAAAAACACTGGTAATTGTGGGTTTATGTACAGTATTTTTCCTAGCTTCAATGTACTTCTCTTTGATTGGCGGCTATGTACTCAAAGGCAAAAATCCTTTTCATGGTTCTTCTACCCAGGTGCTGCCGCTGTTGAATCAAAGGGTAGAAATTTGCACCGACAATCCCAAACAATTGTATTTGAATGGTAAAACTGGCGAACTCACGCATATTGACCGTTATGAGGTGACTGTGAAACTAGATTCTGGAGGAGACGAGAGATTGATGTGGCCTTATGTCGATGTTTGGTGGCAGGATATTAAGGCTGCTAGCGAACAGAAATCGCAGTAATTTATATCGTTTCCGGTTGCACCGTCTGTGACAGTTGACTGTTGAGAGTCAACTGTAAACAATCATTTCGCTCGTGCAACCGGAATTGATATCATTCACTATTTAAAGCTGGTGCTGTTCCTTCTACAGGTCGAATAATGGCCGGTTTATTAGTAGATTGTTGCTGAAAAAGTGCCTTGAGTACCAATTCAAGATTTTCTGCCATGACGATGCGGTTTTCGTAGACAGCAATAACTCTGACTAAAGTTGGCAAACTATTGCGATCTGCTTCTAAATAAAGGGGTTCTACGTACAGCAAAGATTGTTCAATTGGAATGACTAATAAATTTCCTTGAATTGCTTTGGAACCCTGGCGGTTCCAGAGAGAAATTTGTTCGGAAATAACCGGATCTTGGTTAATTAAAGCTTCTATTTGTTCCGGACCGTAAACTAATCGCTGTTTGGGAAACAGATACAGCAGCAATTTTCCGTAATGGCCGCCATCCGATCGCCCTGCAATCCAAGCAATTAAATTGTTGCGACTTACTGGTGTAAATGGGAGCAGCAAAATAAATTCTTCTGCTGTTTCTGTTGGCAGTTTCGTAATCAAATAATACGGTTCTACTGGCTGCTGTTCGCTGCCATAAATTTCGTTGGGAACTCGCCACAAATCCTCCCGATTGTAAAATACTTGCGGGTCTTCCATATGATAAGTTAGCAAGCGTTCGGATTGAATGCTCAACAAATCTACTGGATACCTAATATGTTTGCGGATAGCCAGAGGCATTTGGTCAAGGGGTTTAAAGAGTCCAGGAAAGATACGAATCCAACTTTCGATCATCGGATCTGACGGGTTAGCAACGTAGAAGTCCACAGATCCGTTGTAGGCGTCAATGACGACTTTTACGGAGTTGCGGATGTAGTTGAATTCATTTTTGCCTGGATCGGAATATGGGTAGCGATCGCTCGCTGTATAGGCATCCATAATCCAGTAAAGATAGTTGGAAGAATTAGTTTGTGAGGAGGAAGGCTGCTTTTTAACACTAATTGTATCCCCATCTTTTTCTATATCATCTTTACTAAGATTGGCGTTAGCTACTACCAAATACGGGTCAGAATCGTATCTTAAAAAAGGAGCGATCGCCCGGACTCTTTTCTTAATATTTCTGCGGTACAGCAATTTAGTTTCTGGCGTAAAATTGCGGGTCAGTGCCATTTGCCAATTTTTGAGATAATTAGCAAACAGCAAGCGCCGCCACATAGAACCGATCGCAATTCCTCCCCTACCGCTGTAAGTATTGTAAACATTGTCTTCGCCGCTGGGATAGTCGAATTCTTTGACTTTTGTCTGTGTCATCGCGTCGGTATTGGTTACTTCGCCGTAGTAAATTCGCGGATACGCCAGGGGAATACTGACTCGAATTTGATCGCTGGTTATTTCCAAAGCAGTCTCTCCTTTCAGGGCTGCCACTCCAATATCTTTGACAAAATAATCGGGTAAACCGCCTACACCGACTGTATTTACGGGAGAAAGAGTAAAACCGTAACCGTGAGTGTAAACTAAGTGTTCGTTCACCCAAGTTTGAGCTTCGGGGGCAACTGCTGTGTAATCTAATTCCCGCGCTGCCAGAAGCACTTGTTGGCTTTCAGAATCTCTCTTTTTAGCTTTTTCGTTTTTGATGGTGTAGCGATCGATATCGGCATCAGGAAAGGTATAATAGGGTCTAATTTGCTGTAACTGCCGGTTGGTTTTCAGTAGCGGTCGCTTGTCCCAGAGGCGGATGTTGCTAATAGTCAGTTGATTTTTTTCTAAGTCTTTATATGTAAGTTTTCCGGCTGGATCGAAAGTTTTTATTTCTATTTTTGTGAGGTCAAAGGCTTCTTGAGTAAAAGCAATACTGCGCTGGATGTACGGCTGTTCTCGTGCTAGTTCGTTGGGTTTAACTATGAGTTGCTGCACAATTTTTGGCAGCAGTAAACTCCCCAAAAAAATCAAAGTTAGCCACCCTAAAAGAATTTTTTTTATGAGTTCATTCTTAATTTTCAATTGGCAAACCTGGTACAGCATCAAAAGTGCGATCGCCCCTGCCAAAATACTCAAAAATCCATAGCAGGGCAGCCGCACCGTCACGTCAGCATAGTTTGCCCCGTAACTAACGTCTCCCCGGGAATACAGCAATGCGTAGCGCCTTAGCCAGTAGCTGAATGCCGTGGCTAGCATTAAAGCTGCACCTAACCCGTACAAGTGCCGCTGCTGCGATCGAGAAAACCCCAAAAATATCCCTTGAATCAGGCTATTTCCAGACAGCAAATATGTTAAAGCACAAGATACTAAACCGTACAAAAATACAACTGTCAGCCAGAATCCTAGCAACTCTAAGATTGGCAAAATAAATACATAAAAGCTAATATTTTGATTAAAAAGAGGGTCGGTTATGTTAAAATTAGTAGGGTGGAAATATTGCAAAACTTTTGTCCAGCGACTGACGGCAATCACCCCGATCGCCAAACTGAGAAAAAGGGCGATCGCCCGCAGCCAAAAATCAGGCTTAATTGCCACAGCTAACATTGTTCCCAGCAGCAAGCCCAACTCCCACCAGCGAGAAAATAGCTGCACCCCTATTTGCTGGATTGACTCAATTCCCAACTGCAGGGGCGGTGCAGGCAAATTGTCAGCTATACCGAAATAGGTGAGGCTGTTTGCAGCTAACAGCCCGCAGTGAATTGCGGTCAAAGTTGCGATCGAACTCAATCCGAATACCGCCAACAGCAGCCAGGGAAAGGTAATTTGGGATTTAGCAACAGGTAATTCGTAATTCTTCCCCGTTTTGTTTGCCCTCAGTGAAGCGAATAGTGCCGCCCCGACCGGCGATTTGATTTCCTCGGCGGGATGTTGCAGGCGGCGGGCTAAAGCCAAATTTCCGAACAAAAAGGCAGAAGAAACAGTAATTGCGATCGTCCCCAGCAACCCTTGAGTTTTCAACTTTAACAGAAAAACCTGAAGATATCCAACTTCTTGAAACCAGAAAATTTCTGCCGCAATGCGACACGCAAACTCAAAAACCAGCCACAGCCCTACAATCCATACAATTAATTGATAAATTCGCCTTCTTAAAGTCATAAGAACGAGCTAAAAGTAGGGACATGACATTGCCCATAGGTGTCAACTTAACCCGAAATACCGCTATTAGACTTAAGTCCTTGGCTAATAGCTCGAGTCCTCGCTATGAAGACTAATTACTAATCAGTTCTTCAGTTCTCTGCAAGAGTAATTGAGCTTTGAGGCACGGCTTAAAACCCTGCCGCACTGAGAGTTTAAGGCTAAGTTGACAGCAATAGACAAATGCCTGAGTCCCTACAAATATAATGTACAGTCAAGGGAATCTGAATCGAAATTTGAATCGAAGAAACTCCAGTTAGCTGTACTGTTGATTGACATCCACATCCAAATTAAACAGCGTCTGCAAAGTTTGCATCGCTTGCCGCCGCGCCTCAATATCCTGCTGAGCGCGCAACTGTACCATCGGATCGTGCAAAATTTTATTCACAATCCCCCTTGTTAAAGATTCAATCACATCTTGATGTTTCTCCGAAAATTCAGAACCCAGACGCGATAAAGCTTTTTCTAACTCTTGTTCGCGAATCAATTCTATTTTATCCCGCAAGCAGCTAATAGTAGGAACAGTTTCCAGACTGCGCCACCAGACATCAAAAGCCTCTACTTCCTGTTCCAAGAGGCCCTGAGCTTCCATTGCCATTTTGCGGCGGCTTTCGTGATTTTGAGCTACCACTGCTTTCAAGTCGTCCACATTAAACGACTTCACATTAGCGAGTTCGTTCGCATCAGCATCGACGTTGCGCGGCACCGAAATATCCACCAACATCAAAGGGCGATTCGGGTCTAAAACTGTTTCCAATTTAGCTTTATTTAACAGCGGATCGGTAGCGGCCGTACTGGTAAAAACCAAGTCAGAATCGGCAATTACCTGCATCATTTCCGAGAGCGGATATAGGTGCAATTGAGCATCTTTAAAAAGGCTCGCCAATTCTTCAGCACCTCGGGTCGATCGATTTACGATCGAAATATGGCTAGCTCCTTTTGAGAGCAAATGCTGCACCAAAAGCCGCGACATTTTGCCAGCACCGATAATAGCAATCCTGCTGCTTGCTAAATGCTGACCTTTCATTTGAGCCAATTCTGCAGCCGCCGAAGAAATCGAAACCGCACCGGTACCGATGCTAGTTTCCGTGCGAACTCGCTTCCCTGCTGTGAGAGCTTGTTTGAACAAGCGTTCTAAAATTCTGCCTACACCTTTGTACTGCTGGGCGAGTTTGTGAGTTTGTTTCACCTGAGCCAAAATTTGTCCTTCTCCGAGCACCAAACTGTCGAGACCAGAAGCCACTCGCATCAAGTGCATCACCGCATCTTCGTGCAGCAAAATAAACAGGTGAGGGCGCAAAGACTGCACATAAACTTTACTGCATTCCGAAAGGAACTGAATAACCTCTCGCACACCAGGCTCAGACTCGCTGGTAACAATATAAATTTCTAAGCGGTTGCAAGTGCTGAGGATGGC
Source organism: Microcoleus sp. F10-B2 (assembly GCF_036704965.1). NCBI lineage: Bacteria > Bacillati > Cyanobacteriota > Cyanophyceae > Oscillatoriales > Microcoleaceae > Microcoleus > Microcoleus sp. F10-B2. Next base: position 5,472 of record NZ_JAUBTB010000065.1, read on the forward strand.
AACCTCTTGAATGTGGGGATAGCCGCGCAATTGGGCGATCGCTGCTTCAACTTTCTGTTCTGGAATGCTCAGTTTTTCGCGAACTTCAACCGGCGCTGTTTTGTGGCTGAGACCTACGACTGCAATATTCATATCTGTGATTTGTCACTATTTCTTTCTTAGTTGTTAACAGTCACCTGTTATTAGTTCTTAGTTTATCGCTAATTGCTAATCACCGGCGACTGTTAACCGTTAACTGTTAATTGTTAACATTTAACTGTTAACCGCTAACTAATCACTAATTCAATTGCAGATTTTTCGGCTGGTCAAACATATGGATTGTATCGACAAACCGAGCAGTTTTCGACTGAGAAGAAATTACCAAACTTTCAGTTCGAGCGCCGCCGCCAAAGAAGCGAACTCCATCCATCAGCGTGCCGGGAGTAATCCCGCAAGCTGCAAACAGAACTGTTTCTCCAGATGCCAACTCTTCAGCATTGTAAATCTTGTCCGGGTCTGTGATCCCCATCTCTTTCAGGCGAGCGATATTGCTCTCTTTGCTTTCACCGATCAAACCAGTTTTGACAACTGCTGGATCGTAAATTAACTGTCCTTGGAAGTGACCGCCCAAGCAGCGCATTGCTGCTGCGGAAATCACGCCTTCGGGTGCAGCGCCAATACCCATAAGTGCGTGGATGTTGGAACCAGAAAACGCGCAAGAAATCGCTGCCGAAACGTCGCCGTCGCTGATCAGCCGAACTCTTGCACCCGCTTGCCGAATTTCATTAATTAAATCTTTGTGCCGGGGGCGATCCATCACCACCACCACCAAATCTTCAATACTGCGGCCGAGGCAATCAGAGATAATTTTGAGGTTTTGGGTTGGCGTTTTGCGAATATCTACATGATTCTTAGCAGCCGCAGGAGCAGCCAATTTGTTCATATAGAAATCCGGTGCAGCAAACAAACCTCCTTTTTCAGAGATTGCCAAAACTGCCATCGAACCGTTTTGACCGTAAGCAACTAGGTTAGTTCCTTCGCAGGGGTCAACAGCGATGTCAATTTCGATCAATTCATCTAGGTTGCAGATTTCTTTGGCATCTTCGCGAGTACAAATACCTACTTGTTCGCCGATGTAAAGCATGGGTGCGTCATCGCGTTCGCCTTCGCCGATCACGATGCGACCGCGCATATGAATTTTGTTCATGCGCTCCCGCATGGCTTCTACAGCCACTCTGTCGGCTTCGTCTTTCTCGCCTTTGCCCATCAAGCGAGCGGAGGCGATGGCTGCCTGCTCAACTACTTCGATAATCTCTAAACCGATTACATTATCCACGAACTATATACTCCCAACTAAGTCCTGCGTGCCTTGTGCTTTTTGCACTACCAGCCATCAAGCTTATCAGAAAATTGAGTTTAAAACCCCGTCATAAGCTTGACGGCTTTTGTAAAGTTTTGAGAACTAATCAAAAATCCTATGCTAGACAGTGTAGCATAAGATGGGAGGTAGAGTCATGCTAGTTTTTGAGTTCAAAGCCTACGGAAAACCCAGTCAATTTGTCGCAGTAAGTGAAGCGATTCGTACCGCTCAATTTGTCCGAAATAGCTGTATTCGGCTATGGATGGACAACCACAAAGTGAATAAATACGACTTAAATAAATACTGTGCTGTGTTGGCAAAAGAATTTCCCTTTGCTTCGGAACTTAACTCAATGGCTAGACAAGCCAGCGCAGAGCGAGCATGGTCTTCTATCTCCCGATTCTATGACAACTGCAAAAAAGGAATTTTTGGAAAAAAAGGATATCCACAATTCCAGAAAGACTGCCGTTCTGTTGACTACAAAACGACTGGATGGAAACTTGGCGATCGCAGGAAAACCATAACTTTTACGGACAAAAAAGGGATTGGGAAATTAAAACTGAAAGGAACACGGGATCTACAATTCTACCAAATTAATCAAATAAAACGGGTGAGATTGGTGAAACGTGCAGATGGTGTATACGTTCAGTTTTGCATTGATGTTGACAAACAGGAAAATATAGAACCCTCTGGCAATAGTATTGGGTTAGACGTTGGAGTAAAAGAATACTACACCGACTCTAATGGAATGACGGTTGAAAATCCTAAGTTCCTCCGCCAAGGTGAAAAAGTTCTTAAAAGTTGTCAACGTCGTATCTCTCGAAAAGTTAAAGGTTCAAAAAATAGAGGCAAAGCTAGACAGATTTTAGGTAAGCGCCACCTCAAAATAAGTAGGCAACGTAAAGACCATGCAGTGAAACTTGCAAGGTGCGTAGTTCGGTCAAACGACTTGATAGCTTACGAAGATTTGAGAATTAAAAATATGGTAAAAAATCATTGTCTGGCTAAGTCTATTAACGATGCTTCTTGGTATCAGTTCCGTATCTGGATTGAATACTTTGGCAAAGTATTTCAGAAGGTGACGATTGCGGTTAATCCGCAATATACAAGCCAAGAATGCTCTAGTTGCGGTGAAATTGTGAAGAAAACGCTATCCACCCGAACACACGTTTGTGAATGTGGTTGTGTGATAGATAGAGATGAAAATGCAGCTAGAAATATCCTAAGTCGGGGATTGGGTACGGTAGGGCATACCGGAACCTTTGGTCTTGAGCCAAGGAACTCTTTAGGAGATGAGACCTCTACTTTGGTTGGAGAAATCCTGCCTGAGCAAGTCATGTCGTAGATTAAAGAATCCCCGTGCGTGAACGCTGGGGAGTGTCAACAGAGGCGGGGATCTGCGAGAGCGTTGGGAGTTGGTTAGTTTGTATTAACTTTTGCTTCTTTGAGTCGGGGACTGGAAAATTGAGTGAAAGGAGAGGGGAGTGGGAGATGGGGAGAGTCGCCATCCTTGATTTATCGTAACAGTTGCCTCAGTCCTGAAGTGTCAAGATGATAGCAAATCAAATTTCCGGGCCAAAATCCGGACGCACTAGACTTTATAAGCGAGAAGCAATAAAAAATGATGATGAAAGCCCAAGATATTATGACCACAGAAGTTGTTACCATTCGCGGTTCGGCAACTGTAGCTGAAGCGGTGGCGATGATGAACGAACTGTGTTTGCGCGCGTTAATTGTGGAACGCCGCCACGAACAAGACGCCTACGGGATTGTCACGGAAACGGATATTGTTTACAAAGTAACAGCCTACGGAGTAGACCCGCAGAAAGTCCGCGTCTTCGAGATCATGACCAAACCGTGCATCACGGTGAATCCCGACTTGGGCGTGGAATACGTGGCGAGGTTGTTCGCCAATACCCGAATCCGCCGAGCTCCGGTGATTAAAGACAAACTGCTGGGCATTATTTCGGTAACGGATATTTTGACAAAAAGCGATTTTGTCGAGAAGCCGAAAAGTGTTTTATTTGAGGAAGAAATCGAACGGGCGATCGCGGATGCCAGAACTATCTGTGCCGAGAAAGGCGCTACTTCTACAGAATGCGCGGTAGCGTGGGATATTGTAGAGGAAATGCAGGCTGAGGCTTCTCACCAGCGATCGATAAAGCTTGAAAAAACGGCTTTTGACGAGTATTGCGAGGAAAATCCCGAGGCGGCTGAAGCGCGGATGTACGAGAGTTAATTTAGTCATTAGTCATTAGTCATTAGTTATTAGTTATCAACTCTTATTTAGGGATTGATAACTAATAGCTAACGAGCCGAATAGCTGGTTTTGGGCGAGCTTCACGAAAAACAAAAATCTTAAGTGTTTGGCCCAATCATACAAAACACGTTCAGCTTGTTCCCATCAAGATCCCGAAAATATCCCGCGTAAAACCCCGGCAACACGCCTCTTGGCCCTGCGGCTCCTTCATCCTTAGCCCCAAGTTCGATCGCTTTGTTATAAACTAAGTTAACTTTTTCTGGACTGTCAACTTGAAGAGCGATCATTACTCCATTGCCAACAGTTGCTCTGTTACCATCAAAGGGTTTTGTAATAGCAAGTGCTGGTCGCTCTGGAGAAACGCTCCATGCGATAAATCCGTCGAATTCCATGAATCGTCGAGCGCCAATTTCAGCAAGCAAAGCATCATAAAACTTTGCTGCACGTTCAATATCGTTGGTACCCAATGTAACGTATCCTATCATATTTTTTGTCTTCTAACTGATGTTAAGATAAAAAAAGGTTTGAGCAAATAACAACTGAGTTAAACTGCGACTTAGAAAACCTAAGCTACAACTCAAACATCATTTTAGATCGTAACTCAAACTATCTCGGTTTTGTCCGCGGCAATGATTTATTGTTGATCGCTAATGCACTCGGGACTGTCTCTACTTGGACTGTTGACGATCGCACTTACGGCCTTTGCTTTCATGGCTTCGGAAGCATAGGGTTTTAACAGCGGCAAAACTTCCTGAGCATTTTTAACTGAAGGATCGAGCCACTGTTCCCAATCGCTGTCGGGGAGAATCACCGGCATTCGATCGTGCATCGGCTGCACTGTTTCGTTAGCCGCGGTAGTAATTATACTGCAAGATACAATGTTTTCTTTTTCAGGAGATTCCCAATTTTCCCACAAACCGGCAAAAGCAAAAGGTTCTCCGTCTGCCTTTTGAAAATAGTAAGGCTGTTTGTTCTTTCCCTGCTGTTGCCATTCGTAGAAACCGTCAGCGACTATCAAACACCGCCTGTGCTTGATGGCGCTGCGAAAAGCAGGTTTTTCGGCTACAGTTTCCGATCGCGCATTGATCATCTTGCTGCCTATTTTCATGTCTTTTGCCCAACTTGGAATCAAACCCCAGCGCATAAATTGAAACTGTCGCTGCATTTTTTCTTTTTCAACTGTTACTGTGGCAACTGATTGAGTTGGGGCGATATTGTATCGCGGTTTGATGTCGGGAACTGCCGACAGTTTGAATAATTCGGCGATGATTTGACCTGAAGTAGTTAAAGTGAATCTTCCGCACATAATTTATAGTTGGTATTAACGCGGTTTTCTCTTATTCCGGCAGTCCAGTATTGGTCGGGTTATCGACAGTCCGGCAGGGGTTTAAACCCCTGCCTCAAAGCTCAAGTCGGTTAAAACCGACTAAAGAGTCTGATGGAAAGCTCTATTTATTTTAGTCCTCTTTTAGAGGACTGTAGCTATGAGACAGGGGTTTTTAACCCCTGTCGGATTGTCGGACTAAACCGGGCGGGCGGGACACCCCACAATAAAATTCATTCTTTGTGGAACAGGTCGGAAAGCCTGTTCTTACGATTTACCGTTAAAAACCCTCTCGGACTGTCACAATAAACCGGGCGGGCGAGACGCCCACCCCACAATAAAATTCATTCTTTGTGGAACAGGCCCGAAAGCCTGTTCTTGCGATTTACCGTTGGGTGGGGGTGAATTTTCGAGATGATTGGTTTTAGGCAATTATTGTAGGTAAAACCCACCCCTACGAGACACTGCTAAATTGTGGAACATTCGCAGACAACCATTCGGCGCGCAACTTTTGAATTGCTAATTCTTTAAATTTAGCTTCTACTTCAATCCAAGGAGCCTGATAATAGCAATTAGGCATTTCTGTAATTACATCGCTGTGGCGCGGATCGGCAAAAAATTCTCTGCCATTCGATATGTGCACTAATTGCCATTCAGGAACCGACCAAGTTGTGCGGGCTGCTGCTAGCATTTCGGCTACACTGGGATCGTCATAAGTTTCTAAATGTTCGTGAATGACGTGGTGGTGGGCGTCAAAAACCATTGCTACGCCGGTATCGAGACACACTTCTAAAAGTTCTGAGGAACTGTAAGCGTATTCGTCATTTTCAAAGGTAAGGCGCGATCGAATTGATTCGGGTAAATCGCGGATGACAGACTTGAGTTGCGAAGTACGATCGCCCTTGCCGCCGTGAATGTTCATCAGTGCCCAGGGCGATCGGGGTTGTCCCAACATATCTAAAATTAAAGCATGAGTCGCGAGAATTTTAATGCTGTTTTCAACTACAGAAAGCTTGTCGGAACTGAGGACGACAAATTGATCCGGGTGGAGTACCAAGCGGATGCCCAAAGACAAAGCGCGATCGCCCGTCTTCCGCAATTCCTCAGTCATGGAGTGTAGCACTGCTTCCCCCAAATCTGTATCTGCAAAAGGGAACAGTGCAGAAGTCATGCGGTAGAGCTTAATCTGATTAGCTGAACAGAAGTCGATCGCTTTGTCAAGTCGTTTTAAGTTGTCTGCATAAAGCTCGCGCAATACTTTTTCTTGTTCAGTTTCCGAAAGCTGTAAAAGTCGCTTCCGCGTGACAGTGCGAAAGCGAACTGCATCGGATGTTGTAATGCAGACTAATCCTAATTCTGGCAATTTGTCCTTTTCCAATACTTGGTTAATATTGCTCATTCAAAATAACACCTAGCTCTATTTCGATCGCAAAATAGGTTTGTAATAAGGACTGAAGTCCTTAGTTATCAAGTTTTGAGAGACTTTAGTCCCTCAAAACTCGATCTAACTATAATTTCTAGCTTAGACTTAGCTGCTGCGGGCGATCGCCTATCTTAAGTCAGAGATCGGCTTAAGTACATCGCACAGCAGAAAGTTTGTATTACTCTGCCATAGATTCGAGCAGACGACCAACTACAGGGTCAATCTGCCAGTAATCCTTACCGTCTTGCTTCTGATTTCCTAAATGCGAGACAAGACTGAGGAGCTCCGCCCATCTGAGAGTCTGCTTGACAATTTCAGGCGATACATCATCAAGAACCTCAATTAATTCCTCAACCGCTGCTGCTTCTCGCCATTCGGCCAAAGTTCTCATCACCAGCTTTATTTGAGGTTCGCAACCGTCAAAGCCCATTGAATTAATTAATTTGTCAGAGTTATTAAATTGATTCTTCAGTTCTGCCAAGGAATCTTGCCAGCAATGCGGATTAGCTTGAGAAAATTGATAGAATTCTTGCAGCAGGTTTGACCAATTTCCTGTAACTGCCGCAATCTTTTTTCTCACTTCTAGTTCGCTGGGCAAATTAGTATCTTCCAACCAATGTCGCAGGGCGGCATCGTGCCACGGTTTGAGGCTGAAAAATCTCAGATCCTTAAATAAATCAAAACCTGTCCAATTATGAATAACTAACTGCCAAGCCTTCTGAGGGTTGGCGACAAAAACAAGCTGAATAAATGCTTCTTTCTTCAATCTTTTGATTTTCTGAATTGCCTCATCAACCCAATCCTTACTCCAAAGGGTGCTGGCAGACACAACAATAAGTGTCGTAGTATCTTTCTTGCGACGGTTACTAATTTCTGTCAAACGCTGGCTGAAATCCGATCGATCTGAGAGATTTTCTAAATAGTGAATTTTGCAATCCTTCTTACTAAATGCTGCTTCCATAAAAACTCTCAAATCGTCAATTCCTGCGGCTTGGCAGCCAAATATAATAGAGACACCATACTCCCGGCGCAGCAAATCTGATTCCTGTTGAACAGTTAAAGGACTGCGCCGGGAATCAGCTTTATTTTTGACAAGAGGAGACCGAAAAGTAGCAGGTTCGTATTCAGGTTGAGGTTCGCGGTGTCTCAGAAGTTCTGCTTCAATCTCTCGCTGCGTACCCATAAGCAAGGCTAAATTAGAACTTCTCAGAGTGAAGTAACCAGCATCGGTTTCTCGTAAAACTCCTAATCCGACCATTTCTTCTAGTAAAGCAAGAATTTCATCTTCCGATGACCTTCCCGCGAATCCCTCAGACCACCAATACAAGACTTGCTCGCGAATCCAAGATACAGAAAACCCATCCTCCATACCTGTTTCATTCTGCTGAGAACCATCAGCAATCGAGTAGGCAATTACTTCGTAGCGCGGATCGAGTCCGAGTGTCAACTTAAAGCGATCGCGAATATTATTGCGAAGGTCTTGACTTTGATAAGCTTCTTCTACATGGCGAGAAGCGATCGCGTAAGGCGGGCTAATTTTAGGATCGAAAGTAGGGACATCTGGGTTAGTGATGTGCTTGAGTAACTGCTCGCAATAAAGTTGAATCAAGCTCGGATAATAGTTAGTCTGCCACAGAATGCGCTGGATTAAATCTGGCGATTCAAAATGATAGCCAAGACTAGCCAGAGGACGTTTTACCAAAGCTGTTGCCGATCGCATTTCACCATTATTCAGCAGAGGTCCAATGCAGATCGGCGCGCCAAAGTGAGCCAGCGGATGGTTGGGTTGTCTAGTGGTTCTCAGAACGTTGTGCAATCCGGCAAAGACCACCTTAAAACGTCGGTTAGTTTCCGCCATTAATTTTCTGAACTCATCACAGCGCGGGAAATCCTCCTTACCATCAGCTTCCAGGAAATTATCGGCCTCATCCAACAACAGCAAAAAGCGCCGCTGCGTGTCGAATTCCAGCCAACTTTTAATCCGCTGCAAGCTGCTTTCGCGGACGGAATTGCGCCGGTTAGTATCGGGAACTTGCAATTTATCCAATTCTTCATTTAGTAGATGCCAAATTTTATCTAACAGTTGCTTGCGCCCAATTTCTTTAATATCTAAAAATAGGGCGTTCCTTCCTGCGTCGGTTGCATGAAAAGTCCGGTGTACATACTTAAGCAAAACCGTTTTACCTAACTGGCGGCCTCCATAAATTAAACAAGAACCTTTGGGATCGATTATAGATTCCCGTTCTCGTACTCGCCCGTAAAACATTTCAGGCGGAACTTCTCCTGCTGCGGTTTTATAAGGTTCTAGGAAAGTAAAGGGTAAGGTACAATCAAACAATACAGGTAAGCGTGTTTTTTGTTCTCCGCAAAGGTAGAGCATCAGCACATCATCTATCACAATGAAAGTGCTCCGACGCTGCCGGCACAAATCAGCCAAATCTCGACGTTTCTTGACGGTCATTCGCCCAAAATGAAAGACGAAGACCGGCCCTCCAAGAGCAGTTTCTCCAACGGCATTGAGGAGATCCTGTTCGTTCGGTCTATCCCATACGCAAAGAATGCGGTAATGACCCTTTGCCGCTGAACCATAGGCAGACACAGGACAGCGATTTTGGTCAAATATCGGCTCGGCATTAACGTCAATCCAGGTATTTTGTCCTGATTTTTTAAATGTCAGAGATGTTATGTTAAAACCGAGGTTGCTGAGAATTTGATGAGCATCTTTCTCTGTGGCTTGATTCCTTCCCTTAGCAGCAAACCAAGCGTCGAGCATTTCAGCGGCTTTTTTGGCTTGAGATCCTTGCGGTATCTGGATTTTGGCGATACTTTTCCCTTTGGAAATGTTGGGAATTAGCTCTTGCTTTTTTTGTCGATCGCGATCGCACTCCTCAAGCACTTTTTCGATCGCAGCATACTTATCCTCAAAGAAGTCTTTAAAAGCACCTCCCTTTTTTTCTTGTTCAGGAAGCGATCGCCGGTCTTGCAGCATAGATATATATTCCTTAGCCGTCAGGATATCGCCTTGCTCCAATACACTGCAAATTCTGGTACGATCGGCATCTGCTATACCTGTTTGCTTAAGACTCTCTAATTGCTCGGATACTCGATCGATCTTTTCCTGGCGCTTGGCGCTAATTCCTTGACCGATCGCGCGAAGCTGCTCAATTTTTTCGGAAAACCGCCTGGTTGTTACCAGAGCATTTTTAATGCTTTCAATCTGTGCTGCATAAGCAATGCTATCTGTTTCTATTAGTAAACCAAAAGCTACGGCACTTTCGAGCTGTTTGCTAGTAGTCTCGACCTGCTCCTGCAAAATTCCTTGACACTCTTCAATCCGATTATTTCGTAAGTTCTTTAGCTGAGCGATATCTATTTTTGGTTCGGGGTAGAGTTCGAGATATTCGATGATTTGCGCCGTAGCCTGGTGATTTCCCACAGCTTTTGAACTACAGAGATAACTGTGCCGATCGAATGCTTGTTGCCAATCCCAAATATCATTTTTGACTAACTCCAAAATTCCATCTATACCCGCTTCTGCATTAGCTATATCCAGTTCCCAGGAATCGTTAATAGGGATAGACGGCATTCTTAACAGATCCGCGTGCAGGATATGTTTTAGGTAAGGTTCTGCGGTTGGCAATTCGGTATCTGGATCGAAGATATTGCCGATGTCTTCCACAGCTTTTCGGCAACAGGCAATACCAGCTAAAATAAACACCGGAGGTTTTGTTTCCTCAAAGGCATCCAATTCTTTAATAACAGTATTTTGAAGCTTCTCAATATCTTCTTTTAACTGTTTGGCTTCTTTCTGAAGATAATTGTCTCTTTGATCTAAACGGGATTCCTGAATTTCAATCCAGTTTTCCACCAAATCAACAGGTTCACGAACGCGATCGCGCAACTGAATCACGGCTTTCCCCATCATGGAGTCACGGCGACTGCTGCGAATTTTACGATCGGTCTTCTCAATTTCAAAGTCGATCTGGGATTCCTCAGACAACCGATTGACTTTCTGCTTGAGTGCTGAAAGTTTACTCAAATCGTTTTCAAGTACAGGAAATAGTAAAGAGTGAATCAGTTGGTCAGGCTTCAACCAATCCTGCCACACCTTCTTCGCCGGCGGGTAAATCATATCTTTTTTCTGTGCTTGAAACCACCAAGCTTCGATGTTTTGATGCAGAGCGTCTAAAGATTTTTGTACGTCTGCTTGGTCTTTGGCTTTCTTGATGGCTTTGAGATCCAGCGCCCGCTGACCATCGCCGTGTTTGGCGATAATTTGGCAATAATCGTACAGTTTTGCAAGTCCAGCTTTACCGAAGTGAAGTTGCTGGAGAAGGTGCTTCGCACCAGTATTTGGCGCTAGTAAAGACGGTCGCAGTGTTGCTGCGGTCAAAAGCAAGCTTGCAGCTTGATTCCATTCACTTTTGTCTGGTAATGAATAGCTGGCGCTGTAACTGGTGAAGTCATCTTTAAGCAGATTGGCAAGTTTTCCATATCCTACGTCAGAGCGCAGGTTTTGTCCTAGCAATACTGCTCGAATTAACTGCGGTGGCAGGTGCGGTTCAAAGTTGGAGTATTGTTTTTCAAAGCAGCGAGCTAAATGAAATGCAAGGCTGAGTTTTTGTTCAAAAATCAGCCGCCAAACTAAGTCGCGCAAAACTGCTGGGCGTTCTCGATCGGGGTCGTCCAAGATGGATTGAGCGATTTGTTGAGCGGTATCATTGGGCGAGAAGCTGTAGAGAGACTGTTTTTCTTCTCTTTTTTTATTTCCCGGCTTGTCAACTTCTTTTCCTTGCTTATTTTCCGAATTTTGATGATTTATCTGAGTTGCGGTAGGCGCTTCTGTTGGTGGAATATCTGGGATATTTTCAGTGGTTGGCTGCGCGATAGCCTCCTCTATCAAGACCGCGTTCAACTCTGCTAATGGTGGTTGTTCTAGGATAGGAACAGTTTCAGGTTCCGGCTCATCAACTAAGAAAGTTTTCTCTAACTTATTGTTAGTAGAAACAGCAGGCAAATCTGGTATTGCTTCGGTCTGGATCGTCAATTCTCGTCTGACTGCTGCCATCGCCAAAGGAATTCCAAATGATGCAGCTACAGCATTCTGTAAGGAAAATAAACGCTCGTAATCTGCCGCGTCCAATTCTGCAATTAGTGTTAGAAGTTTGGAGAATGGATGATTGCCGTCAGCCAATAGTTGGGTGTCGGGATGCAAGTCAGACTCCTGGGATTCGGAGATGGCGCGTTGAAGTTCGCGGGCTTTGTCCTGACATTCCAGCAATGACTGAAAATTGCTCTCTACTAGATGGGCGATCGCTAAAATTCGTTCCAGAACCCTCAAAGCAGAGTCGCGGACAAGAGATCTCGCACTTTTTTGCTTCTCGGCCAAATTAACACGCTCAAGTACAGACTTGATATCTGCTAAAGAACCAATTTCCTCAACTTTCAGCGTTGTCGATACTGCCAAATATTCAGCCAATTCTAGCACATTGTCGCGAAGCTGAATAAAGTTTTTCCGGGACTCGTCAAGTTCTTGAATCAGCTTTTGAGATATAGGTATACCAGGGTCTAGCAACTTTCGACTCGCCTCTGACAGCCGTGCTTCCAGTTGGGAAAAAACATCTTCTAGTGCGGTGAGTTGTTTGAGTAAGTCTGCTGAATTGTGTTCCATCGGTTTAATCACTCCATTCAAGTCATTTTCTGTCAGTTCGGCAATGTGGAAATTATGCTCATTCAGATTTGCAGGATTCAGATTGTTTTGACTTCCATCGGTTCTCGACAAGTAAGTCTGATCCACTATAGTTTCTTCTATATTTGATTCTTCTATGAAGTTGTTAAAAGGAATTAATGGTTCGGTCATATTAACTGTATCAACTATTTTATCACCAACAGGCTCCTGTAAGAAAGTATCGCAATGGCTGCGAGACAAGTTTTCTGGAATGTTGGACTGTCTGGGCTGCATCGGTTGGGCGATCGGTCTTTTTGTCTCAGTTTGATAAATTGCTGTAGGGCGAATATAATCTTTTAAAATGCTGTTGCGGTTGGGATGGCGCAATCTTAGTAAAGCCTTACCCTCAATTTGCCGAATCCGCTCCCGGGTAAGATTAAATATATTGCCGATTTCCTGTAGACTTTTCTCGCGGCCGTCATCCAATCCGAATCGCATCCGAATAACGTCACGTTGTCGAGGGCTGAGAGTATCTAAAACGCTTTCTAAATCTTCGCAGAACAAATTTATAGATGCTTGTTCTTCTGGTGTTTTTCCATCGAATTCAATCAACTCTCCCAATGTATAGTCTTCATCATCACCCATTTTAGTATCTAAGGAAATGATAGATTTAGCAGATTTAATAGCCAATCGCAATTTGGCAATTGTCATCTCCATTTTAGTAGCGATTTCTTTTTCGGTAGGCTTGCGACTGATTTCTTCAGAAAGCTGTTTGGTAGTTTTCTTAATCTGCGAAATAGTTTCATAAACGTGAACTGGTAGGCGGATAGTCCGCGATCGATCGGCAATCGCCCGCGTAATTTCCTGACGAATCCACCAATATGCGTGGGTGGAAAACCTGTTGCCCTTCGTGCAATCAAACTTTTCTACAGCCCTGATTAAACCGAGATTTCCCTCCTGAATCAAGTCTAAGAAATCCAGCCCTCTATTTTGATATTTTTTAGCAATGGAGACTACCAGCCGCAAGTTAGACTCTACCATTTGGTTTTTAGCTTTTCGGCTGCCCTCTAATTCTAATTCAGCAATTTTACGAGCTAGCTCAATCTCTTCGTCAGCTTTGAGCATGGGAATTCTACCGATTTCTTGCAGGTAAACCCGAAGCGAATCTGGCGGTAGGCGCTCTTTTTTAAATTTGATGCTGTCAGGAATAGTTTTATGCCAAGCTTCATGAAATTCGTCAAAGTTGCTAAAGCCATGATTATCATGCAACTCTGTCAAAAAAATATTGAAGAGCATTTTTAAATGAGAGTTTGTCGGACTGGCGAATGGGATATCTTTAATGTGTTTGACTTTTCCTAATACATCTTCAGATTGATTGCGCTTGTGTTGGCGACGGTTGATAATGGATAAAGTCAGAGTTTCTCCATGCTGAAAGAGAACGATCGCCGGCATCCGTAAAATTTTATTAATCTCGCGGACAATCCCGTCAAGTTGTTCGATAGTGTACGCGCTCCTCCGCAGTGCGATCGCGAAAAACAAGTAGGAAGTAAAAAAGGCACTCTTACCACTGCTAGTATCAAATTCGACAAACTGGTCATTATCGGTAATTTCTGTCCCGGTAAATTGGAAGAGAAAATCTACCGACAGCCATTCCTCTAAGAGAGCTTTTTGGGAATTTAGCTTGTGATCTATGTCAAATTCTGCAATAAAATTCTCCGAACTATTAGGTTCGAGCGCATAAATTTTATCACTGCGGTAGCCAAGAGTAAAGAACAAATTCCGGGCATTATCGGCAATTTTTCCCTTGGCAAAACTACTTAAAGCTTGATTGATAGATGCTTTGGCTTGTTGTTCGCTGACACTCATTTAATCACCAGCCAGGTAATCAGTTCAAAATCCGTTGTTGCTTTAACCTGATGCGCTTGTTCAACCAACACCGCACTGCGGCTAGACAGCAGATTTCCGATGAGCCGCTTGTTGTAAATACCTGCAATTGAATCAACCGCGCGCTTAAGCAAATCGTTATACAAACTCATATCAAATCCATTATTAGTTTGTCTATCGAACAAGTTGCACAACTCTTCATAGGGAACAGTACGCCCCGCACACAGCAACTGGTATATTTCAAGTATTTGTTTGGGTTGAGCAAAAGTTAATCGCACTTCGTTATTTTCTCGAACGTAAACTAAAAAGTATGGTTGCAGCGGGTTGACGGTTTTATTATCAAGACAATCGCCTTTTTGTTTGAGGCAAAAAATTACGCCCGGAGCAATTATCGGGTACTCCGAGTTAGTTGGAACTACTGCATAGAGTCCTAAAGGGGCATCTTGGAGTAGTTTGCGGTTGCTCTCAATGTATTTGGCTAGTTCCATTCGGAAATCATCGAGAGTGAATTCCGTTAGGGCTACAGTCTCGGTGAAATCTTCGAGATCCAGCACCTCATCTTTCAATCGCAGCAACTGCTTGTCGCGGTATTTCAAATCACTCTCAATCAGTTCTTGAATCTCCTTTGCCTCCAGCAGGTTATCTTCAAATGTACCCGCCATGTCCGCTAAAGCCATCCGTGCTTCTACTCGATTTTTCAGATCGATGTATTGATCCAAGTCCTCTGTCGGCCAAAAATTGATTAATTGTACGGTGTGGTTGGGGCTGCCAATGCGATCGCACCTACCGAACCGCTGGATAATTCTGACTGGGTTCCAGTGGATGTCGTAGTTAATCAGATAATCACAATCTTGTAAATTTTGCCCTTCGGAAATACAATCTGTAGCAATTAATAAATCAATCTCGCCGTCTTGCTGCATAGATGGAATTTGGGCGCGTTTCTTGGCGAAAGGCGAAAAATTTGTCAGGATGTGATTGAACTCGTTTTTGCCAAAAGTAGTCTTATTTGCCGCCGAGCCCCCAGTCACCAAAGCTAAGTTAATTTTCAATTCTACTCTTGCCCATTCCCGCAATCCTTCGTAGAGATAAACTGCCGTATCTGCAAAGGCAGTAAAGACTAAAACCTTGCGATTTGGTTTGCCATGCTTGTTAGTTGTAGGATGCTTAACTTTCTCCGCGAGCAGTTTTTTTAGCTCAGCCAGCTTGGCATCGCGTTCAACAGAAATGCTTTGGGCAGAATTGTAAATTTTTTTAAGCTGTTCCTTGTCGTTTTTCAGGTCTTTTAACCAGGTTTCGACATCGAGGTGCGCCATTTTAAATATCAGCTTCTGACCTACTTGCATGGCATCTTGCAACTCTTCATCGTCCAAGTCTTCAATCATCCAATCGCTGAAAGTTACTGTCTGGTTAGCGTCGCGAGATTGCTGCAACTGAAAAATTTTAATTTTTTTCTCTAGATCTCCAGTTTTGTTAATCGTGCGCTCCATTGTCAGCGCAAAGGAACGGATGGAGCTTTCTAAGCGTTTAAGGAAATTGACTTTCATCATGCCGATCAAACAGCGTTCGCGATCGCTCTGTTTGAAATTTCGCACTCCTTTATTTTCATACACCGAACGGTATGGCAACAGGACATATTTTGAAGGGTTGAATAGCGAGAGTTGATATTTAGAAATTTCGCTGTTAAGCTGTTCGTAGGACATGAACTCACCCTTTAGGTCAATCTCAGGAAATACCGAGATGGGTTTGAGCCGTTCTGGAAAGCCGCCTAATTGGGCGATCGCATCTTTATAGTATTTTTGAATGTGCTTGCGCGATCGTGCGATAGTAAGTTCGTCAAGCAGTTTGAAGAAAGCAGAACTTAGTTCTTCCAGCAATTCGCTAGTTTTGCGATCGCGACTTTTCTTAGCCCACTTGGTAAATTTCCGTTGAGCATCAGCTAGTGTATCCCGCAGACTGGCAATTCCCAGCGATTCGCTAAAGGCAGCGTCCCCACCTTCTGTGATAAAATAAAGTTGATTCCGCAAATCCTTTAAATCATTGTTAACCGGAGTTGCTGATAAGAGTAACACCTGAGTTTTGACACCGCTCTTGATAATATCATCCATGAGCCTTTCGTAACGACTCTTTCTAATTAGATTGCCATATTCGTCCCGTTTACTCTTGATGTTGTTGCGGAAATTGTGAGATTCGTCAATAACTACCAAGTCATAGTTACCCCAATTAATCGTTTCTAAATTAATGTCGCCAGACCAACCAGAATCGCGACTCAAGTCGGTGTGAGATAGGACTGTATAGCTAAAGCGGTCTTTAACCAAAGGATTGATATCGCTATTGTTCTGTGCTAGATATACAGTCCAATTCTCGCGGAGTTTTTTGGGACACAGAACCAAAACTTTTTCATTGCGAAGTTCAAAATATTTAATAACCGCTAGAGCTTCAAATGTTTTACCTAAACCAACGCTGTCAGCAATAATACACCCGTTATATCGTCGAATTTTATTGATGGCTGCCTTAACTCCGTCTTTTTGAAATTCAAATAGAGCTTTCCAGATTTCTGTATCAAATAGGTGTAGCTGTTCGCTGAGAATATCGCTTTTTTCTAGGTCATCTAGAAAAGTCTCGAAGATATGAAACAGAGTTTTGTAGTAGATAAACTCAGGAGTATTATTCTGGTAAAGTTGCTCTAGGTACAGCAGCACGTCTTGTTTGACATCTTCGATGAGTTCGGCATCATTCCAGAGTTCATCAAACCAGGCTTTAAGGTCGCGGGTATCGCGTTTACTATCTACTTCTAGATTGAGTTCAATATTGTTATATTTCGTACCTAATCCCAGTCCCCGCACGGTAAAATTAGAACTGCCCATAATAGCATTTTCAGTTCCCTTATGAGCAATGTGATACATTTTTCCGTGCAGTAAATTAGATTGCTTTACCGACCGTATCTGTACTTTTTTTTCAATCCATTCTGCACATTCTTTCGCAACCCGCTTTTGCTCCAACCGATTCTGTAGCTGCAAGCCCTCATCCTCAATTTGGAATGCCTTTTTATCAGTTTTACTGGGGTCAAGGGACTTGATGAAGCGCGGTTCGCCAAACAGAAATTTCAAGCTTTTAATACTTAGAAGTTGTTCCTTTAAAGCATCAAAAGCATAAATTGTAAAGTAAGCAGAAACAATTGACAAGGTTGAGTTTTCCTCGACCTTGGCTTTCAAAAAATCGCCCACAGTGCCGCGGTGGCGGTTGTCTCTAATTGCCGACTTTGGGAGAGAAGCATCATGCTGTGACATAGCCTACCTTTATGCGGTTGTTGCACTAGGCTATATTCTACATCTTCCACCATTCTCAAGAACAGGCAAGATGCCTGTTCCACAACACATACCGATATTGTACAATCAACTCCGCAAACGGCCCGATCGCAGAATGCTAATAATCAACCAAAAACCCAAAAAACTCGCCGCCCCAAACAAACCGTTGCTCAGAAAAGATAGCTGAGAAGTTTGTGCGTTAGAAGAAATAATTGCCGCCCCTATAATCAGCGAACCCACCACAATACTAAAAGAAAGTCGGTTCGCAGAATCCCCCAGAGTGCGGCGCAGCGGATCGAGTTCTTTTAGTGTCAAGTTCCACTTCAAAGTTTCCGAAGTAACCCGGTCTAAAAGCACTTCCACTTGTCGCGGAGATTGCAAAGATAAGCTTTTGAGATCCAGGGCTGTTCTCAATAAAGCTTGCACCGGGTCATCTCCTAATAACTGACGCCGAAACATATCGGTCATCAGCGGTTTCACCTGCTCTACAATATTAAACCGGGGATTAAAAGAGCGGGCCAGTCCTTCCAAATTAGCTAGAGTTTTTGCATACAAACCGAGATTGCTGGGCAGTCTAATTTTATTTTTGCGGGTGATTTCCAGCACCTCATAAAAAATTTCCGACAAGTTCATTTGCGACAAGCTGACATTGTAATACTTGCGCAGCATTCTCGCCAAATCGTTCTCGAGAACAGCTAAACTTTTCGGCTGAGCAAATTCTGCCATTTCCAATGTTAATTGAGTGCAGCGCTGAGCGTCTAAATCGACAATTGCCAGCAACATTTCTGTCAAATTCTGCTGAGTGCGCGGGTCTAATCTGCCGACCATGCCGCAGTCCAGCAAAGCTATCCGGCCGTCTTTGAGATAAAATAAATTGCCGGGATGCGGGTCTGCGTGAAAAAATCCGTCGATGTACAACTGCTGGAAGAAAACGCGGCAAAGCAGCGTAGTAATTTCTTCGCGTTCGGCATTTACATCTCCTTTGTGGCGAATTCCTTGCAAATCGCCTAACAAAATCGGGACTCCGTTCAGCCACTCCATTACTAAGAGTTTTTTTGTAGTCAACTCCCAGTTAATTTCTGGTAGGACAACTTGTGTGGGGTCAAACCAGCGGCTTTTAGATAAATTGCGGCGCAGTTCGTCGGTGTAGCTGGCTTCTTGAATGAAGTCTAGTTCTGCACGCAGGGCGATCGCAAATTCTTCTGCTAAGGCGACAATATCGTATTGTTGACCGAAGTCTGTGAGCATGACAAGTTCTGCCAAACCTCGGAGCACGGCGATGTCTTGTTCGATGACAATCTCAATACCGGGGCGCTGAACTTTGAGGGCGACTTCGCGACCGTCTTTTAAAGTAGCTTTGTGGGTTTGGGCGATCGAACCTGCGGCGACAGCTTCAGTGTTAAATTTGGCGAAGGTATTTTCGAGAGATTGTGTGAGTTCCTGGCGGACGATTGCTTCTACTTGCGACCACGGTACGGGCGGCACTTCCGCTTGCAGCGTGGAGAGGGTTTCGATGTAGGTGGCGGGTAAAAGGTCAGGACGGGTGCTCAGCAATTGTCCCAATTTGACAAATACTGGGCCTAACTCGACGAGGATGTTGCGGAGAACTGCTGGAGTTGGGAGACTGGGTGCGTCGGTTTTGCTGCCGGTTAGGAGGCGTTTCATGTAGTCCCAACCGTTGCGGAAGACGACCTCTAGAATTTCTCCTTTGCGAGAAGTGTTTTGAACTAGGCTGAACAAGGGGCCTCCGGGTCGATCGGGTTTAAGGGCTATATAACTACTAGGATAGCGCTGTTAACCAAGCTGACCAGTGTCTTGAGGAATAACTTGGGGGAAAGGGTGCGATTCCCTACGGGATAGCTTCGCTTGACGAATTTTAGGATGTGGGGGCGGTTTTTGGCTTTGGCATTACTCCCGATCGTAATATACACAGGAATTACGCACGCACACTACATATTCTGTGCCGAAAAAGAGCGAGCGCGTTTTCTCTCCGACAAGCGCGATCGTCCGTACAATGAACAATTTAATCATCAAAAAATTACCAGATATCCTATTAAACAACGGCTCACCGTCTCACTGGATATTTAAGTTCATTTTAAATGTATTCTGACAGTAATTTACTCTTTAACTGGGAGATAATTTTCCCCATTAAATGCGCTGTTTTTATGAATTAAACTTCCGAGTAAAATAGCACAGGCAAGGTAATTTTTTTGAATCCTGGCTTGACGACGACATTGACAATGTTCAATAGCTGACCGTAGGGACACGGCAGTGCCCTGTCCCTACCTCTGCTATGTACCTCACTTACCTGAAAAGTGCTGTAATAATAAATTTTTTCCAAATTATCAATCATTGCCATTAGTTTTTGGGTGGCATACCAGCTATCCACGTCTGACTTTCTGGAGCGTCGCTGCCAATTTCAGATTAGATGTTCCTCCAAATAGCCAACTTATTTAGGATCGCGAATTAAATAATTTACACATATTTGTGGGATGGGCGTCCCGCCCATCCCACAAGAACAATAAATTGTAAGTTATTTAATTCTCATTCCTTAGCTTGTAGCCGCGCTGTCTTCGCTCTCTTTCGCCAAGACAGTGCAACCACAAACCTTAGGATCGTCAATTAAATAATTTCCCTTTTTTCTTGTGGGATGGGCTCTCGTAGCCCGTCCCCGATAGACGGGCTACGAGAGCCCATCCCACAACAGTCATGAAAAGTGGATTTTATTTAATTCTCATCCCTTAGTTAAATCGGTCAGCCCTTGTAAATCCTGACCACATAAAATCTGTCTTTGCCTTTAGCGATCGCTAATGCTGCCAACTAATCCTCTACCCAATTGAGTAAACCAAGAGAAGTAACAGCTCCAAAAAAGTGAGCCCCAATCAGATTGACGTTTGCCATTGTCACAAAAATATCTAGGGAACGAATCACATTTTCTGGCGCATAAGCTGCCATCGCTTGCGGTTGACTGAGAGTTTTCGCTAGGACTACGGCAACAGTTTCTTCAGAAGCGACAAACGCGATTAATACCCCCACCAAACTAGAAATTAATCCAATCCGTAAGGTGTGAGTAATATGTTCTTTGCTGGGATATACCTGGGAATTTTCGGCGTGCAAAAGTCTGCCTAAAAGCCGATAGCGAAAATCCCAAAATATTCTAAAGCACAGCAATAAAAGACCAATAATCGCTAAAAATACCCCGAAACCAATACCTGCATTATTGGTTTGTTCGCTCATGTTGCGACCCAACATAGCAAATACTAAAACAATGCCGGAAACAGCACCCAAAAATAACTGTATCCAGAAGCTAACTCGACTGAACAAGCGAAAAGTTGCGACGAATTCGGTGTTCGTCAGCTCTTGCGACAAGGATTCTGGTTGATTCACTTGATTCATTATATACACCTTATTGCTGAATTTATCGTCAAAACAAACGAGGCAAGAAAGAGATTCTGCTTGTCTTCCTGGCGCAAGCGCCCACCTTGTGGTTAGCTATTAGACTTCTCCTGAAAACTCAGTTCAGCAGAGGCAGGATGCCTGATGTTTGAGAACTGATTTGAGCAATTTCCCGTAAATAAAAGGTTGAACTCAACACAGCCACTGCCGTTGTGGTTGATTCCATTTTCCTAATATCCTCCAGGTTCTGAACCATCAACTTCTTGCGACAGTGGCAATTTAGAATCTTAAAAATAGACGTAGGTAAAAGGTCTATTGTCCCTGTTCAACATCTAAAAATGTTGCTTGTATCTCCATTTAATCTAACTAGCTAAACTTTGCCATCTGTCTAATGCCATAAAAAAATATCCACCTGATGGAAGATGATTGAGGAAAAACTTATGATATTGCTTTGAGTTAAGTGCGATCGCTCGGACGGTTGGCGATAGATGCTTGTTCTAATTGTTATTCAATTTGGGTTAAAGAAGTTTTAATCAAAGATATATAGCAATCCTAAATGATTCAGATAAATTTGTAGGGGTAGTGCCTTTCTTTGCCTACCCCCTATCTATCGGGCAATCACGGGGGGATTGCCCCTACAATAATTATGCAAATGATTTAGGATTGCTATACTAGATTGCTGGCAGACGGGTGCATCAGTGAAGGTATCTTCTGTTAGCCCATAAAGCTATATTTGTCAAGCCCAAAAAAGGTGAAACTTATCAATTAATCAACCGTTGACACTCCCGCTCAAGACAGATAAGTTTTTTTTTTAAACAAGCTAATCTTTAAGTAATAAATAATAACATAGATTATTTGTTTAAGAACTCTGTTAACTGGAAAGGAATGCACCATTGCTTATGGCAGCAGTCGTTAACAACTAAATTGTCAAAAAAAATGAAACGGCGCAACTCACCCACCGACAGCATTGAACAGTCAATTCGACGGACAGCTTCTCATCCCTGGTTTGAGCGACTGGCAAGATTGGGATATGCTTCCAAAGGCATAGTTTACTTTATTGTCGGTTTTCTGGCAGCACAAGCAGTCTTTAGTACGGGCGGCGGCAGAACAACCGATACTAGCGGTGCATTATCAGCAATTGTTAACCAACCGTTCGGTAAATTTCTGCTATTTCTTGTAACGATTGGCATTATTGGTTATTTCCTTTGGCGTATGGTTCAGACAATTCTCGACCCAGAACACCAAGGACAAAAAATGGATGCCAAGCGTATTGCCCAACGCATTGGCTACGCCTTCAGTGCTTTAGCTTACGCAGGTTTGGCTTTAACGGCTGTAAAACTGATAATGGGTTCGGGCGGTGGTAAAAAGGATACAACCGAAGATTTGACAGCCCAACTTTTAGCGCAACCATTTGGACAATGGCTGGTAGGATTGGTGGGATCAATTGTTATTGGTGTAGGTTTTTCTTATTTCTACCAAGCATATAAAGCAAAATTTCGCCGCCATTTCAAGCTAGAGGAAATGAGCCAAAACGAGCTAACTTGGGCGACACGGTTGGGTCGATTTGGAATTGCTGCCCGCGGGATTGTTTTCGTTATAATCGGTCTTTTCTTTATTCAAGCAGCAAGGCTATCAGATGCCAGTCAAGCGAAGGGATTGGGCGATGTGTTGGCAATTCTGGGACAACAGCCTTTTAGTCCAGTGATTTTGGGTATAGTACCTTTGGGTTTAATTGCCTATGGCATCTACTCGGTAATTGAAGCTCGCTATCGGAAAATTTTGCGCTCATAAGCTGGCCCGTTATACAGAGAGTTATGAATTTTGAGTACAACAATTTTTTTGAATTACAGGACTTCCTCCGGCACACTACATATAGTGTGCCAAAAAAGGGTGATGGGGTTGGGCCCTCGCCCGCGATCGCGTTTTTTCTGCGACAAGCACAGGTTTCATGTAGTCCCAACCGTTGCGGAAGAGGACCTCTAGAATTTCTCCTTTGCCAGAAGTGTTTTGAACTAGGCTAAACAAGAGGCCTCCGGGTCGATCGGGTTTAAGGACAATATAACTCTAGGATAGGGCTGTTAACCAAGCTGACCAGTGTCTTGAGGAATAACTTGGGGGAAAGAGTGCGATTCCCTACGGGATAGCTTCGCTTCACGAATTTTGGGATGTTGGCTTTGGCATTACTCCTCATAGTCATATACATTTTAAGCAGACATAATATTTTTATAATTAAAATTTTTACGTCAATAATTTTAATTATACAAGTAAAGTAAATATTCAGATTTAGGAAGGAATCAAAAAGATTAGTGCAGTTGATGTAACATTTACAATTCCTGACTGGACTAATCAAGGTTTAGAAAGTGGGAAGTATGTACGAGTTGGCGATGTGATTCGGGATGCACACAAGCAGCCGCCTGAAATAGTTGCTATGTTGCGTGAAGTAAACTCTAATCTTTCTCAATTATCAACCCTACTATCTCTGTGTGGTTCAGTTGCCAGTATCCTCACTTTAGCTGTCTCATGTATAGGATTTATTGTCGTACTACAGCGGTTAGAAGAAATTTAACAACGCTTGAAGGGAATTGAGCATAAAATAGACCTGAGTTTGTATGCTGATTTCCGTGCGGCTCTCAAATCTGCACAAAATGCCTTTACAATCAAAAATTATGATAACCGCAGAGCGTTTGCAATCCAGTCCAGGCTGTTTTGGGGTTTAACAAAAGTCAAGAGATTTACAAAGATTACACTCTTACAGCATTTGATAATCTGATACAGGTTGCTGATGAATATCTTTCTTCTTTGTTTTTAGCTTATGTAGCTGAAATCCTTTGCGACTTAAACTTAGAAGAAATCGAAGTAGCCCAGGATTGTCTACAGAACTGAAGGGAAAATTTTTTTTGCATCCCCTAGTGATAAAATATTTTGAAAAGATGTTGCCTTATGTCTATTCCGCAGAGTCGAATAAGTTTATTGAGACACAGCCTAAAGTATTTTTACCAGAAAAGGACTGGCGATTAAATAAAATCCCAATCAAATGGGAACAATTGCGATCTCCCATTTAGGCAGGATGGAGGAGCGAGGCCAGAAGCGGAGGTACTGTTCTAGTTCCTGAGATGGAACCTTAATCCCCTTTTCATAGGTCGTTTCTAGCAAATGTACAATTGGTTTGAGTCCCTTCCACGTCATATTTGCAGCCGAGTTGACCGAGTAAGGCAACTGAATATAGCAAAGTACCGTTCGGCTGGACGGGCTGACCCTGCCAAGTAGTCTGGGGCGACTTTCGCCATCAAGTCTCGTTTGCGACTTCCCGTTAAGTTTTGGGCTGCATCAAGGAATGTCGCGAATGATTGCATCACTGAGCATCTTCTGGCTTTTTTCTGAGCTTTAGAGGATAGGCAATGCAACCATTGGCGATTGCCTATCCTCTATTAGACCTGGGACTTTATTTTTTCCCAAGTCCTTAACTATTAACCGTTCCTAAAGAAGCATTAATCAATTAGTTGCGGCGTAGGAACTTGTGCATTAATCTGGGCCTGAGAAAACGAGGGCAGGGCCCAAGTTGTCTCACCCGCTTTAAAAACTTTAGCAGGGGCAACATTCAATTGAATACCACCCGTTGCGGCACTCGTTGTAGCAACTAGCTGCGTACCATCTACAACCTTAATAGCAACCGGTTCAGCCAAAGAAAGTGGCTGAGTCGCCGGGCCTAAAGTAGCTTGAGCCCCTGCTGGCAAGTAAATACCATCGCAATCCCAATCATCATCTGTAATCTCACCGGCTGCCAGGAAATAAAGTTGCGTCGGCGATTTTTTCGGCTTATTCGCATAAACTGCCAGCGTTTGTCCGGTTTCATTACGACACTGAGCCCGCTTTTTAGCAGTTTCGATCACGTACTTCTGCATTTGCAATTCTGCCAATCGCTGTTGGTACTGTTCAGGCGTATAACCCGCAGTCGAAGGATCGCTCTGAGCTGACAAAAGTTGATTCAATTCCTGTGTGACTTCCGCATAGTCAGCCCCTTTTGTGAAATCCTTGCCGGCCCAAGAAGGCTGAGCTACAGCTAAGTTTACGAAAAGCACTAAAGCCACTAGAATTACTTTGAAAAACTTGCTCATTTTTGTTGTCCTTTGTGTAAGAAATCAGAGTTTGTTCTTAGAAAAACCCTCGACTTTGCTGAAGTTATAAAATATTTTCCACCTTCAGCAAAGTCGAGGAAACTTGAACCCTAGCTTGCCTAAAATTTTTCGACTTTAGGTGCAGTCTCTAACGATTGGTAACTGTCTTTAAGCAATATCAGCAGCCACAAGCAACTGATAGCTACAGTAACTACCGTTAAACTGCGATTCTCTAGAGTATGGCTATCGAGCAGGATCAGCGTACCCAGACCCATTAGAACGAAGGGAACAAGGGAATTACCGTAGCGGACAAGTAGGGTCGCGATCGCGCTCGTGCGAGTTAGTTGATAGGCTACATAACACCAGACACCCACTAGCAAGAAAAAGACGCTCAGAATCACTAGCAGGCTATCCCAAGTGCAGTTGGCAAACAACGGGACATAAATGCCCACATTATCACCTCCATTAGCAAATGTCACCGCAGCTACGCTATAAGTTTGTGGCGATAAAAGACTAGCAAAGATAGTGGATTGAGGTGAATCTGTAGCTGTATTTTCATCATCTGCCTCTGTATCTCGATTTAGCAGGCGGCTGACTCCAATGGCAATTGGTACTAACCCCAACATCCCTACCCAAGGGCGCGGCACCATCATACAGCCAAAGAAGCTAGGAAGACTGAGCAGCACCAGTGCTGCGAACCCAAGATATTGTCCTGTAACAATGTGTTGCCGTCGAAAAACAGCATTGACTTGGGAGAAAAACAGCAGCAAGATGACAATATCATCTAAATTTGTGGCGGTGAAAGCTGTAAGACCTGTGGAAATAGCGGTAATGAAGGGGTTCATATCTAACTGCCTAGATTCTGATGCTAGTATCGCTGGAAGAGTGCCGGAGATTAATTGATGTTGAGGTATTTTTTTGGTTAAAATGTTAGTGAACAGATTGGCTAGACCGATCCTCTCATTCACTGATTAGTAACGTCGATTGTCACAGCTTGAAATAGGTTAACGCAGATAGCGAATGTGTTGAGGGCTTTTGAGTGGGAAGTAAAATTGGTATCACTTCTGCATATTTAGATGAGTCAAATTTTGAGTTAAATACTTGGGGAAGTAGTATGGAAAACTCTGGCTTCTGCTTCCGATCGGAAGCAGAAGGGTTAGCTGCTTCATTAACTTCGGTAATTGCCTTAACGGGGGCTGGCATCACCATCACTTTGATGGGACTGACAGATGGCTGTTGCTGATTGAGCTTTTCCATTAAGTCAGGAATGTGGTCGCTTAATCGATCGAGCTTTTCGTGCAGTAGTACCACATCGTGAGCGGCTTTGAGATTAACTTGATGATTGTAGAGATTTTGTTCGCGTTCGGCATCCGACTGGCGGTTTTGACTCATTAACACAATCGGTGCAGTGTAAGCAGAGGCAAAGGAGAATACTAAGTTGAGCAGGATGAAGGGCTGCTGATCCCAGTGAGGAAGGCCCGGTGTCAGGTTCGCGCCCACCCACCCGGCGAGGACTACTGTCTGCCCAATCAAAAAGGGCCACGAACCCACTTTCGCTGCTAGGGTATCTGCTAAATGCTGTCCGCGAGTTAAGGCTTTTTGCTCTGGTTTTTGAGGGGTAAGCTGTAAAGGCATTTGATGGCTGGCGGTTTTCATTTTTGCGTTAACGCTTTTGGATTGAGTGGATTTCATGGCAAACCTCACGGGTGAATGTCTAGTTGAAGCTGACTGGTTAATGTTCGCTGGCGTTTTTCTTTGATGGCTTTACTTTACTCAAGCTCCACTCATAAGAGCAAATGTTCTTTTTTATGAAATCAATCACTTCAATTTATAGACTTGTTGGGAAATAGGAGAGAATAGCAAGAACGAGACAGGGTGAGGGGAATGCTCAACATCGAACGTACACGCTCACCTTGACCGATTCCTACGGGTGATGACCGAATTAAACCAGAAAGCCTTTGATGCCCTCTTGCGGCGCCTTGAGCGCGGTGTATGAGCCGGCGCTTGTTCCAGCAACCCCGTCAGCCTGCCAGGGGAGGTGGACGTAAAGCGCGTTTACGCAGTTGGGGACTTGGCAAAAAATAAAGTCCCAGGCACAATAGACCAGAGGCAATGCCACCATTGGCGATTGTCTCTCCTCTTTAGATAGATCGCAAAAAAGCCAGAAGATGCTAAGTGATGCAATGATTCGCGACATTCCTCGATGCAGCCCAAAACTTAACGGGAAGCCGCAAACGAGACTTCTATGAAAAGGGGATTAAGGTTCCATCTCAGGAACTAGAAAAGTACCTCCGGTTCTGCCATCGCTCCTCCATCCTGCCTAATCGGATATCACAATTGTTCCCACTTGATTGGGATTTTATTTAATCGCCAGTCTCAAACAATACTATTCACTGTAGCTAACGGGAACATTACTGGGATACTAAATAGTAGTTTGTTAAAATAAATACCCAGGGTAAGAGCATCTCAATTAGGGTTGACATAAGGAATCCAAGGAATCTAATGTAGAGTCTATGAAACAAGAACTGAGAACTTGAATCATATAATCGTTGTCCATAGATGTCCGTTTCATTTTTTGTCGGAGACTACGTTTATAAGTCTGTTCGCGATTGAGAGCATTGAGTCCAATACGTCGTAGAATAGCAAAATTGCGCGGACTGTGGAAAGAGCGAATCCGGCAAGCATCCGAGCGCAAAAGTACAATCCAAAGTCCAATGAGCTTGGTTTTCAATCCCCCAATGTTTACGGATAGCTTGACCAATAAGTTGAGCATTACTATGTAAAGAAGTTAAATAAAACTGAACTTCACGAGTAGTTTTGTTCCAAAGGTGACGTACAGGGACAACCATTACCAGGCTTTGTAACCCTGTCCAGATTTTAGGTTGATCAAGTTGAGGAATAGCAGTAACTGGTACAGTCCAAACTTCCCGAATTTCCCTGCGGTGATGTCCTGTTTCAATATGTTTGGCATAGCTAACATCAACGCAATGAAAATTCTGCGCTTGCGCGGTTTCAAACCATTGCTGAACTTGATTGTATAAAGTTGGGTGATTGGCTTTAAGTGCTAGGACATAATCACCTTTCTTCTCGATAATCTTATTGGCAATCTCTGTTTGTGTCCCCATAGCATCAATGGTGATAATCGAGCCTGTGATATCCAGCAACTCTAGTAATGCGGGAATGGCTGTAATCTCATTAGATTTATCTTCTACTTTCATCTGTGCTAACACCAGACGTTGCGTACTCGACCAGGCACTAATTAGATGCAGGGCTGACTTGCCTTGATTTCGGTCGTATGAACCCCTAATTGTCTTGCCATCTATAGGTATAATCTCTCCTGCCATCTTCGTGACCAAGGTTTCTACCCAATTGAGAAAACACTGATTTAAGGCTTCTGGATCTATGCACTCAAATACCCGACGAAACGTATCATCTGAAGGAATACCGTTTGGTAATGCCAAAAAATCTTTTAACCAGGTTTGTTTACTGATGCCGTAGTTCTCGATGTCTTCCCATCCCGCTCGCGCCGCCAATTATGGCTAAGATTGCAATTACTAAGATGTCGGTGAGTTGATGTTTCTTAGTTCGCTCTACTCTGGGGTCTTTGAGTCCTCCAAAGTGCTTGACTAAACTCTCTTGAATAAGTCCAATTTCTACCACAGCTTTGGGATTTTTCGCAGTGCCATAATTTTTTTTAGCATCAACAGATTTAATTTTAAAGCCCTGAGACATAATTCTGTTTCCTAGAGATTAAAAAAAATATGTTTCACTGCTTTACCATACTCGCTTCTGATCTGTCAAGTACAATTGTTACCAAATTTGATGAGCTTACCCTGAATAAATACCCGTAATTGAGAGATCTTTTTTTAGAAGAAGACAGCCATTTGCAGGAAGCCCCTCATTTGAGGAAGTGGAAGTATGTATACCGACGATTTTGATTGGGATTAGCATTAGTTTTAGGGCTAGTTGGACTAATAGCAACAGTAGAATATGGAGCATCTTTAATAGCAGGATAGATTGATATAAAGTGCTAAATAAAAAGAAACGACAAGAGAAAACTGATTTCCCAGAATAAAATTGTTTATCAAAAAATAATAGAAATTTCTTATAGTTTTGAAGCTTACCAGTTACAATAGAAGTGCGAGCTATTCAGCAACTAGGTATCAGTTGCCGTGAATGGCTAGAGCTGAAACCATCTACAGGATTGGATCGGGAGAAAGCCGAACTGATGTACATCATTCCATCCAACTCCTTACAGTTAGTCTGGCACAATAGAGTCATTTATAAAGTTGTATTTCCTTAAAAATTACGATTAGGAGGTTTTTTCAATGAAATGGCTAGTTTTACTAGAAGTTAAAAAGTGTGATTTTGACAATTTGTCGAACTTGCTGCGTTCATCAGATGAATTTAGCTTAATCACAGAGAATAGTAAATATTATCTAACTTCTTCGCGCTGGGAATCACTAACGAATGAGTCTGCTGTATATGGGGAAGCTACTAAAGGTCTTAAACATATAAGTGCTGTTGCAAGGATTCAATTTACAGATTTTCCACTTCTTAAGCCTGATATCATCTGCGAAGTTGACGAAGAAGGTAAGCTTCATAGGCGGGTTGCGGGTTCAGCCACAATTATGCTGCCTCCAGCTTCTTTTTCTATCCAACTAGAAGGCGGTCAAGATATAATCCATAATTTAGAGTTTGAATCCTGGATGAAGCTGGCAGAAGAAGACGAGATAGTTAAAAATGTTTTCAGACAAATTACGGACTTTGAACATAACTGGATTAATCTTTACAAAGTTTATGAAATTGTCAATAAAGATCCTGGTAAAAAAAAGATTGAACAGTGGACTAAAGATAAGATTAGGCAATTCAAGCATACTGCTAATAGTCAAAGCGCAATTGGTGATGATGCACGGCACGGTGTCGATCAGAACGATCGACCAAAAGAACCTATGTCACTATCAGAAGCAGATGCTTTAATTATGACTC
Source organism: Microcoleus sp. F10-B2 (assembly GCF_036704965.1). NCBI lineage: Bacteria > Bacillati > Cyanobacteriota > Cyanophyceae > Oscillatoriales > Microcoleaceae > Microcoleus > Microcoleus sp. F10-B2. The sequence continues at coordinate 35,175 of NZ_JAUBTB010000065.1, forward strand.
TGCTACAAAAATGGCTTCAGTGGAAGTGCGAACAACAAAAGTATAATAGTAAACTACGACACAGATTAAGAAACGAAAGTCTGGATAAAGAGTGATTAATCCTTTGTATTCGCCTGCCCAATCTGTGCCGTACTTACATCACAACAAATCTTTCAATTTTTCATCTTCTCCCAACACTTTAATCACCTGTTTAATCTCCTGCGTCCTGTCCTTTTTCACAATCAAAGTTACGTTGCCATCTCTGACAACTACCACATCTTCTAAACCAATGGTGACAATGACCTCCTTCTCATCCGCTGCATAGAAAATGCCGCCTTTGGTGTCAATTCCGACGTGTTTTGCTAACTCCACATTCGGTTTGTCTCCTTGCAGCAAACGACCGATCGCATTCCAATCTCCCAAATCGTCCCAGCTAAAGCCTACGGGCAGAACACAAGCCTTTTGCGTCTTCTCCATCAGCGCGTAATCGATGCTAATTTTGGGTAATTCCGAGTAAGCCTGCGCGCCTTTTGCTTCTAAAGCTGCCATCATTTCCGGTACATAACTTCGCAATTCTGTCAAGACTGTTCCGACTCGAAAGACAAAAATTCCGCCGTTCCAACTAAACTTGCCGCTGGCTACAAATTCTTCAGCAGTTGTGCGATCGGGCTTTTCCGTAAACCTTGCCACCCGATAGGCCGGAAAACCCCCAAAATTGCCGATTTCCTCGCCTTGTTCGATGTAGCCGTAACCGGTGGAAGCATAACTCGGTTTTACTCCCAAAGTGGCGATCGCATCCTGATTTTTCGCCAACTCGGCCGCCGCCTCCAAAGTCTTGACAAACTCCTCCGGTTCCCCAATCCAGTGATCCGCCGGGAAAAACCCGACAACCGCATCCTCACCGTAACGCTTCGCAGTTTCTATAGCCGTCCAGGCCACCGCCGGCGCAGTATCCCGGCCCTCCGGTTCCGCCAGCAAATTCTCAGGAGGCAGCAGCGGCAACTGTTCGCGGACTCCCGCCGCCAACATTTCCGACGTTACCACCCACAAATCGTCCCAACCGTTACCTAATGTTAATAGTCGATCGGCTGTAGCTTGCAGCAAACTCTTGCCGCTACCGTCGAGACTCAAAAACTGCTTGGGCCGCTGCTTGCGACTCAGCGGCCAGAAACGTTCGCCTTTACCGCCGGCCAGAATCACAGGAATTAAGGTTCTACTCATTGTTTAAAGTTTAAACTGTTCACATCTATTTTGCCTTTAATCCGTAGGATACGGCATTGCCCTGTCCTTATCCGCAGCATAATTTTTAATTCTACCTTCTATCTTCTGCTGTCACTTTGTCAATTCAATTAGTGTCACGATAAATGTAAGGTGCGCAATGCGCACCTTACAAAATATAAGACAAAAAACTCTGTTAAGGCATCTTTGAAAATTGCTATAGCGACTAGCAATTAGCCATCACCTATTACTTCGATAATTCCACGTTAAGTTCGTTCACGACGCGGCGTTTGAGGGGGATTGATTTTTCTCTAGGCAGCAAGTCAAATACTTTCCGAAAGGCATCGTCTACCTGTTCAAACGGTATTTGTCCTTTTTCGTTAAAAACTACTTTTCCCGATTGGTCGAGGATGACAGTTTGAGGTACGAAACCTTCGTAATAATGGCTTGGTTCGGTGATTTTTGGTGACGGTTGCGGAGGCAAAGAGTCAATTGTTATCGGCATAAAATCGGCTTCGCGGCCGTAAAATTCTTGGAGTTGAGAGACGACGATCGCGTATTGCTTGGAGTCGCTGCTGTCATCAGTGTAAAAAACTAACAATACGGGTTTATGGCGTTTGAAAGAATCTGCAATCTTGACTTTAGGAGGAACTAGGGAACCGTTGCCGGCGTAGAGGGCAAATATTGTACCGTCAAAGCGATCGTCGGTGAGAGTTGCCAAGGCTGGCGCAGTGCCGCTTAGCAGTATTAAGCTAAGTGCGATCGCCACTGTTAAAAGACTGGCTGACAAGATTCGCCTCAGCCAGCGGATGCCAGAAGCAGCAGTAACAATTGAATTTTTGTTCTCAGGAAATATCATAGGTTGTGGGCAGTTGCTGTAACAAAAGCGAAATCAGATGCAAAAACTTTCCTAAGTTTATCAGCAAAATGTAGGCAAATGTTGTTGAGTAGGTTAAAGTAGTTTCGGCTCGACGATCGTAAATTGCTGATAGTGGCGATCGACAAGGCGATTCTACAGGCCGAAGATCGCTATTTGCGATCGGCTTTTCAGGGGCGGACTGGAACTGTCCGCGCCACAATAAAATTTATTTGTGGTGGGGTGGGCTTCTAGCTTCCCAGAAGGGTGCAAGATATTAAATTCAACTGATTACTAGAAACTGACAACTGGGAATTTACAACTAATGATAGCTTTGCTTGACGCACTCCTCGCCCAAACGCCCCCTGCTGATGTTTCCGGGCCCGCTCAAATCAATCTGGCGCAGGCCCTTGTTTTAGGAATTGTACAAGGATTAACAGAGTTTTTGCCCATCAGCAGCACCGCTCATTTGAAGGTAGTGCCCATCGCCCTGGGATGGGGCGATCCGGGGGTTGCTTATACTGCTGTAATTCAGTTAGGCAGTATTGTGGCAGTGCTTTGGTATTTCTGGAAAGACTTGACAACTATAACTTTGGGTGCTGTAGATGCCGTGGTGCGCCGCGACTACAAATCGCAAGATTTTCAAATAGCGCTGGGAATTGTTTTGGGAACAATACCTATAGTCTTTTTTGGGCTGCTAATCAAGGTATTGGTTCCAGATTTTGATCGCTCGCCGCTCAGGAGTTTGACCAGCATCGCCATTGCTTCGATCGTCATGTCGCTGCTGTTAGCAACAGCAGAAAAAATTGGCAAGCGCAATCGCACTTATGAAAAGTTAACTGTTCAAGACGGTATTTTGATGGGATTAGCTCAAGCAATCGCATTGATTCCGGGGTGTTCGCGATCGGGTTCTACCCTAACAGCAGGATTGTTTATGGGATTGGAAAGATCCGCCGCCGCGCGGTTTTCTTTTTTATTGGGAATCCCGGCAATTACTATCGCTGGATTAGTGGAATTGAAGGGTGCTTTAGGAGAAGGAATCGGCGATGCTGGAGTTGCAGCTTTGATAGTTGGAACGATTTCGGCATTTGTGTTTTCTTATTTGTCGATCGCGTGGCTGATGAAGTTCCTGCAAACTCAAAATACGTGGGTGTTTGTGTGGTACAGGCTGGCATTTGGCGTAGCGATTTTAACCGCGCTCGCAGGTGGGGCAGTGAACAATATTTAAAAAGTATATCCGAGAGCAGTAGGAGCGACTTATGTCGCTCTGAACTCGGTAGAATTAAGAACTAGAACGCCGAATTACAAAATTATTATGAATGAAAGAAAGTCGGAAACCTCAACAGCCAGAAAATCTATTCATGCAGTTTAAAATAAATTTAGATCGGACGATTTAGAGAAAATGCGCGCGCGTGCCGTTAAGGAGGAAGGCGAACGATTTGTCTCACCCCTTTTTTTCTTGAATTTGAGCTTACCAGTTGTCTTTTATTTACACAAGTCATTCAGACGGGCTAGAGTAACGAAAAATTTAAAAAAATTCAACTATCTGATGCTGATAATGTTTAATTAGATCCTCGAATCCTTAAAGAAGCCGGGACTCTGGGTATGCTATTTTTTAGCGATTAGTAGTGCGATCGACCTTTGGGGAGTTTTTGCAGTTTATTGAAGTTTCCTCAGATTGTTCATGGCTTTTTCATAGTTATTCTTATCACCTTGCTGCTGAAATAAATCTGCTGCTTTCTGAAAGTCTTGAATCGCCCCGGGTTTGTCTCCCTCTTTAGCCCGGGCAAGTCCCCGGCTCAAGTAGGCACCGGCTAAGTTAGGATCGATTCGCAAAGCTGCGTTGTAATCGGCTAAAGCACTTTGCGTGTCTCCTAAACGAAAGCGCGTAACGCCCCGGTTTAAGTAGGCACCGGCAAAGTTAGGATTAATTTGCAAAGCTCGATCGTAATCGGCTACAGCACCCTGGCTGTCTCCTAAATCATCGCGGGCATTCCCCCGGTTGATGTACGCTTGGGCATATTTAGGATTGATTCGCACAGCTTCGTTAAAATCGGCTACAGCACCCTGGTTGTCTCCTGAAACATAACGGATATTCCCCCGGTGGTAATAAGCAAGAGCATCGTTAGGATTAATTTGTAAAACTTGGTTGAAATCCGCGATCGCACCTTCCTTGTCTCCTAAACTATAGCGGACAAGTCCCCGGTTGCCGTAGGCTTGGGATAAGTTAGGATTAATTCGCAAAGCTTCGTTGAAATCCGCGAGTGCACCCTGGCTGTCTCCTAATTGAGAGCGCACCATTCCCCGGTTGTTGTAGGCTGAGGCATAGTTAGGATTAATTCGCAAAGCTTCGGTGTAATCGGCTACAGCACCCTTGTTGTCTCCCAAACGATAGCGGGTAACTCCCCGGTTGTAGTAGGCTGAGGAATCGTCGGGATTAATTCGTAAAGCTGCGTTGTAATCGGCGAGTGCACCTTGGCTGTCTCCTGAGTCATCGCGGGCATTGCCCCGGCTGATGTAGGCTTCTACATAGTTAGGATTAATTCGCAAAGCTTCGTTGAAATCGGTTACAGCACTCTTATTGTCTCCTAAAATATAGCGGGCATTTCCCCGGCTGTTGTAGGCTTCTGCATAATTAGGATTAAGCACGATGGCTTGAGTGTAAGCGGCTATAGCGCCTTGATAATCTCCTTTTTCATATTTTTCCTCACCCTGAATAAAGAAATCCTCAGCTTTGGGCGCAGCCGCCGCAGACGCACTGGGAATCTTTACCCCTACATCCACTTGAGCTGATGCTAATAATCTCAAACTGGTATTAATCGGAATCCCCTGATTGAAAACTGGTTCTCCGTTCAGAATCCCAGTGCTAATATATTTGAGAGTACCGTTGCACAAAAAGCTATGATTTCCCGCACGGCTGGGTTGACAAAAAAGCGCTGTTGTGCTGGCAGAAACAACTAACCCTGTCAGGAGTCCCGTCAAAATTTTGAGTTTCATAAATACATATTTTTGATACATCCTCTCACAGCCAAGCTAAATTCACAACCCAGAACCGATCCTGATTGTAAAGGCGATCGACTTTAGCAAACTATGTCAATACCAAAAAAAGGAACAAGAAAAATAATTGTTGATGGGGAGCCTTTCATCTGGCTCATCCGAAGACAAGCTACTAATACGCAAGCAGACTACGCTGGCGGAAATATTCATGTTGGTGTCGAACACGCTGAAAAACAGGGTTCGGTGTTAGTTATCCTCACCGATCGACCTCATCCTAAAGGTTTGACTCCAACTAACGAAGTGAAACCAGTAACACCCTCTGATACAGCACAATGGATACGGCAAGCGGTGCAACTCGGATGGCAGCCTCGGCGATCCGGAATCACTTTTAATGTGCAGATTGCAGGAGGACGTGCAGAAAAAATATATTAGAGCGGGGAGTGTCGATCGGGTATGCTGAAGACAGAAAATTAACACCACGCTCAAACTCAAAATGCTAGTCGTTCCCAGCAGTTGATATTGATATAGCACAAAAATATATATCCTACACCAACCACCACGATTCGGCTTTCGCCGACGCTAAGCGATGTCTACCGAAACATTAGTTAACTGGCTCGAAAAGAGTACCGAATTAGGCATATTATCTCGCGAGATTTTACAGGCGATCGCGGGTGAAATGGAGATGACAACTTTTCCCCCTGGATTTCGAGTGGTAATCGAAGATACGCCCGTCACGCATCTCTATATCCTAGAACGAGGACAAGCCGATCGCTATCGCCGCAAACAACCGGGATTAATGTGGGCGAGTAGTTTGTTGCCGGGGGCGATCGTCAATTTATCTGCCCTCCAGCGATCGCAACCTGCCGATAGTCGAATTATAACTCGGACAGAGTGTCAATTTTGGGTAATTAGTGCCGATCGCTGGCGCAATTTGCTAGAAAGATATCCACGCATTACCGAAGCCTACGCTCAACGCTTGGCAGCGAAATTAGAACAGTTAGAAGCAGAAATTGCCTACGAACGCGAGCGGCAAAATGCCCTCCGCAGCTATCTAGTACCTAGGGCGAGACGGGGAGTCATTGGCAATAGTCGTTATGCAGTGAAATTGCGCCAACAAATTCGCACGGCATCGAGTGACAGCCGATCGGTATTAATCTCTGGCGAACCTGGTTTAGAAAAGGATAATTTAGCTGCTTTAATTCATTTCGGTTCCCATCGCCGCAACGAGCCAATTATTCAGATTAAAAGTGCTTTACTTCAGGCTAATGGAGCGGAATTATTCGGGCGGTTGGGCGGCAAACCGGGGCTGTTGGAATGGTTGGGAGATGGAACGTTAATTTTAAATGACGTGCAAGAATTACCCGCTGAATTATGCCCCCAAATTCAGCAATTATTAACCGAGGGAACCTATACGCCAGTTGTCAAGGAAGGACAAATACCGCGGCCACCGCGTTCTAGTAATGCTCGGATAATTTTAATCTCAGAAATTGTGCAGCCCAAGCTAGATAAGCTGACACAACACAAGATTAAAGTCCCATCCTTGCGGGTGCGAAAAGCAGATTTAGAGGCACAAGTCAACTATTATCTCAATATCATTGGTCGCAAAAAGAAATTAGTCAAGCCCCAAGTTACACCGGAAGCAATTCGCCGCTTACAAGCCTACGATTTTCCAGGTAATTTGCAGGAATTGCAGGGAATGGTCGATCGCGCTTTAGTTCAAGCCCAGGGGAGTCAGGTATTAACCGAAGAAGTATTTTGGGCGCAGGCGGCGAAGCAACAAAAATTTCGGCTTAATTTATTGAAGATATATCCCAAATTCCGGCAATTTTTACGGAGCGATTGGTATCCCGATCGCGTGAATTATTGGTTTACCACCTGGGTGTTTGCATTGGTGGTAATTATCCTGTTTGTTGCTCCCCAAGATCGACAACATAATTTTGCCCTAAATATCTTTTGGGCGTGGTGGTGGCCGTTAATTTTATTATTATTCCCCATCATCGGGCGATTGTGGTGTGCTTTTTGCCCTTTTATGATTTATGGGGAAATAGTCCAAAAATTATCGCTGAAAATTTTCCCTCGCACTCTCAATAAATGGCCGCGCCAACAAGCAGAAAAATGGGGCGGCTGGTTTCTCTTCGGACTATTTACTCTGATATTTCTGTGGGAAGAATTGTGGGATTTAGAAAATACCGCCTATTTATCCAGTTGTTTGTTATTGCTAATTACGGCTGGCGCGGTAATTTTTTCCCTCATCTTCGAGCGGCGATTTTGGTGTCGTTATTTATGCCCGATCGGGGGAATGAATGGATTATTTGCTAAACTCTCAATTATCGAACTTCGCGCCCAACAAGGAACCTGCGGGGCGGAATGCAGCACCTACCAATGTTACAAAGGCGGCCCCGGCTTGGGGGAAGGATTAACTACTAATGGCTGTCCGATTTATTCCCATCCCGCCCAATTAACCGATAATAAAGATTGCGTGTTGTGCATGACTTGCTTGAAAGCTTGTCCGCATAGATCGGTAGAATTAAATCTGCGCCCTCCCGGCATCGAATTATGGACTACCCACGTTCCTCACAGTTATGAAATCGCGCTGTTATTTCTATTGTTGGGCGGTATTTATCTGCATCGCTTGCCGGAGATAAATAGTTTGTTGGGGCTGGGCATTAATTTAGAGGAATTTTTACCTCATTTAGGACTGTCGATCGCAGTGTTAATTATCCCCCCAATGATTCCCCTAATTGCCTACGCAATCATACAGGCAATTTATCGATTGGGACAAGCAGAAACCATGCCATTTACAACCTACAAACCCCTCTCATTTGTCTCTCTCGCCTACGGTTATTTACCCTTAGTCTGGGGCGGTAATTTGGCTCACTATTGGCGATTGGGTTTGCAGGAAGGCGGGCGAGTGATTCCTGTAACTTTTGCCACTTTCGGACAAATTAGAGACGATTTACCCAGTTTTATCGGCGATCCAGCGGTGATTAGCTTCTTGCAAGGTTTAACTTTGATTGTATCATTATTAGTCACAATATTTGTGACTCAAAAAATTGCCAAGCGCTCGATTAAATCTTTGATTCCACAGCATTTAGCGAGTTTGTGCCTGATGGTGAGTTTGTGGTATGCGATCGTGGGTAGCTAAAAGGGACATTTACCTGTTCCCCGAAGGCGATTAAACATTAACTATCAACTATCAACTTTGTACAGATCGTAAAATCCAATTGGTAGCATCTGGCACGCCATCTTCTTCCATTATCTTCCTTCTTCGATCGACCACCTATAAAGTGTCGAATTTCTTCCAGCCGTTATAACTCGGAGTTTTTGACCGTCGGCTGCGCTAAAAATAAAGCTACAAAATCCCAAACCCGTACCGCTACAAGCTTGCAATTCTGGATACCCAGATCGCTCGGCACGATCGCGATCGGAGGGCGAGAAATAAGAGTCGGAAACTGGTTGCCACCCGGCATTTATTAAAGCTTGTCTCGCCTCGGCATAGGGGCTATCCTGACGCAACATTGGTATGGGTTGAGAGAGTTTAATTTTTGCCGGTTTTACCTCCCAAGAGACGATCGAGGGTTGTTTTCCGGCGCTATTATTAGTGGTTGTAATGGTTAAAGTTTTCCCATCTGCCGTGACAAACTGAAAATGACACAATCCCCATGCCGTTTCCGGACAAGCGACCAGTTCTGCAAACCAAAATTTGCTGATAAGCTGCTACGCAGCTAAACCGGATAAAATAGCATTGCCTTTATTTTTGATTTTTCGCTCCCATTTAATAACC
>NZ_JAUBTB010000066.1:0-42818 GCF_036704965.1 Microcoleus sp. F10-B2
TCTGCCACATCTCTTGATGTGATTATTCGCGCTTATTGTGCAACGAGTGTGTCTCATTTTTATTTGAAATAACTATAGTGATGGATAACTTACCAGCGCATAAAGTAGATTCAATTAAGCCTATGATTGAAGCGGTGGGTGCTTCTATCTTGTGTTTGTCCCCATACTCACGCCTATTTTAATCCAATTGAATTATGGTGGTCGCAACTCAAATCTTTATTGCGACAGTTTTCACCAACCACCACTAAAATGGTTGACACCATAATTGCTGTGGCTCTTGATTTAATGAATCCGAAACATCTCAAGAACTGGTTTACGGTAGCGCTCAAGATGTAATGATAAGTGATATAAGAGTTAAAGTTGATTTCCTGGTTATCTTTGTCTGCTCATGCCTGCTTGTCCCATCTGTACATCTTCCCGAACTGTCAAAAACGGTCGCATCCACAACGGTAAACAGCGCTTTAAGTGTCATGAGTGTGGACGGCAATTTGCCCTTGCATCCGCACAAGAAAGTGATTGATACAGCAACCCGGGCATTGATTGACCGCTTGCTGCTGGAACGCATTTCCCTGGCTGGCATTGCCCGTGCAACAAGCGGTGTCTGAGCAATGGCTACTTTCCCTACATCAATGAGAAATATGCTGCGGTGTCACGCCAAGTCCAAGTGACACAAAAAAAAAGGGGAGGCTAACCATGAGCGTGTGATGAGTTGTGGTCCTTTGTCGATAACAAGGGAAACAAACAGTGGGTCTGGTTGGCCCTGGATGCAGACACCCGCGAGATTGTGGGTGTTTACATTGGAAGCCTGGATGAAGCTGCAGCCCGCCAATTGTGGCAATCGTTACCACCTGTCTACCGCCAATGCGCAGTTGCATACACGGACTTTTGGGCAGCGTATGGGGCTGTTCTACCGACCAAACGACCGGACAGCGGTGGGAAAAGAAACAGGCTCTCACCAGCTACCGAAGAGCGCTTCAACAATACGTTGAGGCAACGGGTGTCTCGGCTAGTCCGAAAAACTTTGTCCTTTTCAAAATGTTTAGAAAATCATATCGGTGCAATCTGGTATTTCATCCATTATTACAATGCATCATTACTTGTTTAGCACTACCCTGGTTTACTAATTGCTGCTACTGTACCTCATAACATCCGGAAGTGCTGTATACACTGTATTGAGTAAATCAGAAAAAAAATGAAACCTTATTCGATCGAGCTAGTTTCCTTAAAAAAGTTAAAGCATATGAACAAGGTGAGACATAAATTGGGAAAGGAGCCACTCGTTTTGATGTGAGTAAATCCTTTGTTCAGAAACTCTTGAAACAAAACCAAACGACTGGTGATGTTCAACAAAAAAATTATATTAAGTCTTAAAAGTGTGTTAAAGTCGCGCACAACTGGATTGACTAAGATGGTATAAAAATATCCGGATAGCACGTTGTCAGAATATTGTGAATATTGGCTTATCAGTTATAAGGAAGCGGCCAGCTAAACGTAGGATCTGTCCTGAACTACAAAAACAAAATTAGTTTTTTTTACAAAATTTGAATAGATTTAATAGTCAAGTTGGGGCATTTGAATTGAATAAAAAGTCAAGAAATATATCTATAGCAATTAAAGGTGCACTATTCTCAAATAAATTAGACTCTTCATTCGCCACATCTATCACACTTCAAGACTTACCTTTTTGTGTCAAACCTCCTAGAACTTTGAGAGAAAGAGCTTTACCCCACCTCGGATCTACACCTTGAATTTCTGAACCTTATTTTAAAAAAGACCCACCAGGTCTATCTTGCATTGCTTTTCGACCCTGTATATACCATTCATAATATTTATCGTAAGCCTTTCCTGATTGAAATGTAGCTGGAACATAAGTAGGAATCAGTACACGCCTAGAATGTAAAGAAAGGTTCATCCCACTTTTGTGAGCCAGGAGAGAGTGAAACGCTAGAACGTCGCCCGCCTTAAGTTCTGGAATTATAGAGACCAGTCCCAACTTGCTGAACTCTTCCTCATCAATATCAAACTCGTCTTTTGGGTTTACAGGTAAAATCATAGTATGAGTATAAGGATATACTGCAAGAGATCCTGACTGCTCCTCTGCATCATCAATAGCTATAAAAACAGTAATAAAATGATTAGGATCTAACCCAAGAAATTTCCAATATGGATAATCTGTGTGTAACGCATATCCAGGTGTTCCTGGCTCTTTCATAATTAGTTTACAACGTAAAATTTGTACTTGCTCATTTATGAAAATTCTTGACTTGAGCAAGCTCTGTACTATATGTAGCAATCGCTTGTTAAAAACAATCTCTGAAAATAGCGGAGAAATATCCAACACTGGATCGAGCCGATCTGGAATATATTCATTCAATAGAGACTTTCTAAATTCAACTCTGAGATTATTATTATTTATTAAATCAAGTCCCCAAATGCGATCGGCTTCTCGCTGTAAGCCTGCTACTTCCTCGGTATTGAAAATACCACGAAAAAATGCATAACCTTTGTCCCAATATGATTGAGCATTGACTATATTATCATTATAATTCGCCATACCTATTTCACTTCCCTTTTAATTAAAACGTAAAAGTAGTTCGGAATAATCCAATCCAAATACTATCATTAGCAGCATTATGCTCGGGATTAGTAATCAACAAGACTCCGGGAGTAATAAAGATATTGTTAGTAAGTGGATAACGATAAGATAGCTCAAAATGCAGCGAACTATCGCGGTCTAACCGAGAAGAAACATCATTACTTGTCACCTTTGGAGGCATACCAAAGACAAAATTTAACTGACTACCTAACTTACCTAAATCTGGCACTACCGCAGTAACTGCCCAACTCCAGATATCGGCACTCGATCCCCTTGAACCATCTAAATCATTAACACGGGGCGAAGACTCAGCCCTAGCATTAAAATAGCTAACCCAAGCGCCTAAAATCAACTTATTGCTCAACTTATAAGTAGATTGTAACCCATAAGCGTTAGAAGAAGTCGCTGTACTTTCTCCAAAAGGTAACTGAGCAAATCTACTGCCCTTACTCCCCGTTACATTAACAGTTGAACCAGGTTCTGGAGCGTAGTAGTGACCGTAAGTAAAAGCGATCGCTAACCGATTAGATGGAGTATAAGTTAACTGAGTTAAAGCAGTATATTGACCGCCAAAAAGTCCCTCAACAGGATTGCTACCACTCGTAGTTAAATAACTGACACCGGCGGCAATTTTATCGGTAAAGTTATAGTATACTACAGCACCCGTACCAAAAGCAAACGAATAGATAGGACTTTCAGCACCAAAATTGGAAATAGAAGAAACAGGATTAAGGGCAGGAAAAATGCGAGTCGGAAAATCTGCAAGAGGTGCGATCGCTACTTTACCGCGTTTACCTATAGGAAACTCATAAAACAACGAGCCTAGCCTAAGATTATTGCTAGTGTCAACGGCACCAATCAGGCGAGTCATATCTGTTCCAGTAACACTACTACCAAAATTGCTGACATTTCCAGCTCGAATGCTAGTGCGTAATCGGTCTCGACCTGTAAAACTGGTGTCAAAGTTGAGATTTACCCGTGCTGATAGGGTAAGATTTTCATTCAAATCGTCCCTGGGATTTTCTCCAGAAGGAACAGCTTTCTCGTCTCCAAAAGCACTAATTAAATTAAAATCTACTGTCCCACGGAGAACTGTAGTAGTGCTAAACTGATTGTCGTTTAGAGAGTCTACTCGCTGTTCTAAATTATCTATTTTAGTTGTGAGGTTTTTCAGTTCAGTAGCAAAATCTGCTTGTAGCCTTTGTACAACTGCCAATTCTTCTCGATCGGGGAATGTATTGCTCAAGCTATAAATTATACGTCCAATTTTTATCAAGCAAGTATTCAAGGCAGCAGCAAATTCATAACGGGTTATAGCACGATTACCCTGAAAAGTACCTTGACCAGAACCAGCAATACAGCGATATTTTTCTACCAAGCTTCGCAGCGCTTCATAAGCCCAATCTCCCGGACTAACATCTCGCAAGTCTGTGACACTGGTAACTTCCTGCATAACATCTGGTGGTTGGCTATATAGTTGGGGCAGTTGTAATTGGTTAGTAGGAATTTCTTGGACTTGAGGTTCATCATTAGAGGTTACTGAGGGCAACCTATTACCAGAAGATACTTGGTTTTCCAACGTGGTGGAAATCACATTTGAATTACTGAACGATGCTTCCAAATACTTCTCGGATAAGATTCGATCCCTCCTAACTTCTTCAACTTCGCCCTTAACTTCCTCAGCTTCGCTCCTAACTTCCTCAGCTTCCCTCCGGCTTAAAAAGGGGGGAACATAGGCCTCTTCCTTTCCAAGAGGAGTTGGGGAGATATTCGAGGGTTCAAGATTACTAACCGACAAGTCTTGGGATTCTTCCCCCAAATCATTTGAGTTAAAAGTTGTTACAGATGATGGACGCAGAGATTCGTTAGTCGTGTTAATTTCATCAGTTGATGTAACCATAACACCTGAAGTGTCTGCCAATCTAATAACTTGCTCAGTAGCCTCATTCTTCTCTGGCAAGTTTGTAGTTGTAGTTGTAGTTGTTTGAAATTCGGGTACTGGAATATCGGCAAGATTTGCTTGCCCCAAGACCGGAGCTAATATTAACAAATTACAACCCAGTATTAATGAGGTTAGCGACAATGGCAGACTCAATTTGCTCATGATTTATCTTTTTGATCGTACATACAATGGATAACAAACCTTTTTATCTCCGAAGGTAGGAGGCAGGAGGCAGAGGGCAGGAGGCAGAAGGAAAACCGCCCTCTGTTTCCTGCCACATCGGAGGGAGCAAGGGTTTAAGACCGAAGGCAGGAGAAGTCGAATCCCCTACTGAGAAAGCTCCTCCTGCCACCTGCCTCTTCCCTCCTGCCTCTTGAGGAGCATCTCATATTTGTAAAAACACTTCTTCTGGCTCCTTCCTTCTTCCTCTTTCCTCCTGCCACCTGCCACCTGCCACCTGCCTCCTTCACTTCATTAAGGACGAACTCTCAATTCATTATTGGCAGTTTCAATCACTTTATTAGCTACATCTTCGGGAATTTTCGTGTACCCTAGCTCTCGATTAAATGCTTGACCCTTAGTTAGAATCCATGTCAACAAGTTCTTATTGGCTTGGACAAGAGTTTCGTTGGGATACTTTTCATAGAACAGTAGCCAACTCAAACTAACCAAAGGGTAGCCATCTTCTGGGTCATCAATATCTTCAGTGGTGAAGTCATCGTTAAACTTGATATTAGCTAGGGCTTTTTCCGTCTCTGGCAAAGTAGGTTCCACGTAACGACCAGCCCGATTTTCAATCCTAGCTGTAGCCAGATTGTTCTTACGAGCAAAGCTTGTTTGGACATAGCCAATCGCACCATCAATCCTTCGTACTTCTCCAGCTACTCCACTATCTTGAGGAAGGGCAGCGAAAACCTGAAATCCCCAATTAGGTGCCCGCGTCGCTTCTATCTTTCCACCCGTAATTTTTCGCAAGTATTTAGTGAGAGTCAATGTAGTACCGCTACTGTCGGATTGAACGACAACTTGAATCTTTTTGTTAGGAAAACGGGAATCAACCTGGTTCCAATTGGCAATTTTACCTGTAAATATTTGGGCCAGTTGCTCGCGAGATAACTTGACATCGGCTGTCACATCTTCAAGGTTGTAAACAATAGCTATTGCCCCTCCTCCTGTGGGTACCATCAGCAACCCATCTTCCATCTGATTTTTCTCAATAGGAGTGGGAATTAAAGTAGTACCTCCGAAGTCTACAGTTTTATTCATGAACAACCGAATGCCACCACCACTGCCAATGGAACTATAGTTAAACTTGACGCCTGTTTCCCGTTCGTATTCAACGCTATAGCGCTGATAAAGAGGTTCGGAAAAAGAAGCGCCACCACCCTTAAGTAATTGGACTCCAGCAACATTAGTAGTGAAAGCAATTGTTGTTGCAGTTAGTGTGGCAGCGACAATTCTCTGCCAATTACGGATCGTAAATGTCTTCATGGATCTGTACCGCCACATTGTATATTTTGACTGTTGATGTGCTAAATATTGATTTTTTTGCGGTAAATGACGACTTTATTACCATCGGCAGCAATTTCTAACCAAAAATCCCGAATAACAAATTGATAGAAAAATTCTCCAAGACGGGTACTCCGCCAAGTGCTGATAAGTGGGTCATTTGGTGCCCATTTTTTGAAAGCTTTTAGAGCAATTTCAGGGACTCCACTGGACTCTATTTGCTCGTCAACTTGAATAAGAGTGCCAGTGGGAGTAACTTGTACTTCAACTTCAAAGCCTTGTTGGTTTTTACCTCTGAGTATGTATATTAACGAACCATCTGACTTCAGTTCAATTCGAGCTTGGCTAAATGCAGCATTGGTTGCTGTTTTGGCTGAAGACATTGCTGGAAGTGCTACTTCTTCCAGGGGAATCTTTCGTACTATTCCCCCTAGATTTTGGGCGATTAATGAAACAGGGAGGAGGCAGGAGGGATGAGGCAGAAGGCAGGAGGCTTTATGAGCTTTCTCAGTGGCTCCTGCCTTCGGAGATAAACTTCTATTGTTAGTGAGAGATTGAGCTTGAGCCTCACCCAAATAAACAGATGAGGCTAGCACAGCTATTCCTGCAATTATTGAAATTTTCCAGGAAGTAGTGATGCAGGAAATTATCATTTTTTTAGTTGTTGTTGCTTTCTTGTTCATTTCAATTGTAAAAACTTAGTTTTTGACTCATCCAACACGGTTGGTTTAACTGGAAAATAGCCCAGAGTAGAAATCTCTTCGTTCACATAGGTCAAGTAATAGTTCACAAATCCTTCTACTTCCGGTCGTTGCCGAATCGCTTTGGCATCCGCATAAATATACAGCGGACGAGTGATCGGATATGTTGATAGGAAAGGGTCTACTCGATCGATAGCGATCGCCCTCACTTTGTCGCGGTTTTGTTGATAGGAGCTATATTCTAAAAAGCCAACCATGTAAGGATTAATTAAAGCTTCTGAGTGCAACTGCTCTACAAAGTCATAAAATACCGTATTGGGAGCATTAGTAAGTTGGCTAACGTTCCCTTTGAGAATAACTTGGGAAAGCAGGTCAACTGAGCCCCCCGTAGCAGCCCCGGCTGGGACAATGCGTTTAATCAGCTCTTGTGGCCATTTGGGATTGACATCTGACCACTTTTGAACAGTGAATACTTTTGCCAGTTCGTCGCGCGTCAGACTGTTTGGGAGGAAACTATTTTGAGAACTAACTACGATAGTCACAGCATCGGTGGCAATTTGAAAGCCTATTGGTTCAACACCTGACTTAGTACAGGCTGCTGACTCCTGACTGGTTATCGGGCGAACTGCATTGACAATATCTACCTTTTTATCCTCGCAAAATAGCTTGAAGCCAATTTGAGTATCAATACCAGCGAGATTAATCTTGCTAGGATACCCGTCTTGGATAAAGCGTTGAGCAATAGCTTGACTAATTGGTAAAACTACCTGACTTCCCGATATTGTCACTGTTCCTTCTAGTTCTATGGGTTGTACCTCTGGAAGCACAATGCCCTGTTTAGCTGAGTCTTGAACTGAGGGTGATTTAATTAATTTCCCCTCGACTTTCTGAATACCCAAGTTCTCTTTTAAAGATTTGTCCGCACTAGCTCGATCGTCAATATTTGCTTTTGAGCTTTTTGATTGACCAGCGCAGGCTGTTAATAGGAAAACTATGCCGAGCGAAAATAAGTAATTCAGGTAATTTTTGGCTCTGCTTCTTCTCATTTTGATTGATGACATATATTGATTGGCGGTTGCTCAACTATCTTCTCACTTGCACTCTGCTACCATTGTTAATCGGCGGCTTCACATCCTCCTTAATTCCTTTGGCAAGTAGAACAATTTTTTTGCGTTCTTCAATATATTCGATAAATTCTGAGGCAAATTTGTTGTTAGATTCAATTGCTGCGATAATGTGTGCTGCTGGAATGACTACAACCTCAATATCTTCATTAGCAACGGCTGTAACTGGACTTACCTCTCCTGGAAAGATAGCCATTTCACCAAACGCTTCGTTAAGTTCCAGCTCGTCCACTACCTTGCGATCGCCTTTTTCATCTTTTAGGTAAGCCTGGCCGGTACCCTTGAACATAATATAAAGTCCCTCGTCTTCTTTGCCTTCCTGAATAATTAGCTCACCTTGGCCGTAGCTTTTAAATCTAGCTCGTTGGGCTAATTTTTCAATCTGAGTGTCATTGAGCGTTAGGAAATAAGGCAGCGATCGCAAATAAGTTGCCAATTCCTGTTGGCGGTTCTCTAATACTTGAGGAATCCGGCTCGGTATTCCTTGTTGAGCATCGACGCTGTACTGGACTGTGATCGGATAGGGGGAGGTAAAACCATAACGTTTGGTTAGATAGTAAAGCCGGGATTTGAGTTCCGGGGCAACGATAGCAGCTTTTTCAGGCAGCACTTTATACCAAAGGTCGTAGGTGATACTGGAGTCTCCATAGGAACTCACCTCAGCAAAACCTTTGCCTTCGATCAGATCTATACCCTCGAACAAGCTATTTAGTGCTGGAATTACTTCATTAGGAGAGTCGTCATAAGAAAAGCTGGCGGAGATATTTTTAAAGATTGCTCCCTGACCGAAATTGGTGATGCTTGCCTTCGACAATACCCCATTGGGAATGTTTAATTTCCTGCCAGGACCGGCTATAGTAACCGACCACCAATTTTGCTCGAGTACCCGCCCCTTATTTCCGTCTACTTCAATCCAGTCACCGGTTCTGAAGGGTTTAGCAAATAGTAGCAGCAATCCTGATACCAAGTTGCTGAGGGTATCTTGCAGCGCGAGGGCAATTACCGCTGAAGCTATCCCCACACTCGAACCCAAACCAGTAAAACTTATCTCCCAAATTCCATTAAGAATGTGATAGCCAATGCCTAAGATTACTAACGCCCTAGCTACCTGAAAAAACAGGTTAGGTACATGAATTTGCCATTTGATCGGTTCTTTTTTTGTCGTTAGTAGGGCGTTGACTAAAGAAAGTCCCGCTACAATAACGGCAACCCAAGTTAACGTTTCGACAAAACGTGCCCAGGAATCTTTGCCAGCAATGCTTAAAAGCTGTCGCATTACCAAGATTACGGCCAACGGCGGTAACACATACTCGCGCACCTGACGCAGACCAATTGCTAAGGGGTGCTGCTGCCGTTCCAATCTTGAGGATGCTTCACCAAGCAGTATACCAAACAAGGGAAATCCTAGTCCTAAAAGCAATAGCCATCCCAGAAGTGATTTATCCATGAGTGTTTTTTAACGAACAATAAACGGTAAGTAGCAGGAGGCAGGAGGCAGGAGGCAGGAGGCAGGAGGCAGGAGGAGGCAGGAGGCAGGAGAAGGCAGGAGAAGGCAGGAGAAGGCAGGAGAAGGCAGGAGAAGGCAGGAGAAGGCAGGAGAAGGCAGGAGAAGGTAGAGGGAAGAAGGTAGAGGGAAGAAGGTAGAGGGAAGAAAGCAGAAGGTTTATAATTGTTTAGTTTAGTTTCTCCCAACTTCCTACTTCAAACTTCGTTTATCATGAGCTACAGAGAGCAATTTATCTGGCAGCGTGGAGTCAAGCTTGCGATTAACTGCTATCGCCTTACCGAAAACTTCCCAAAATCCGAACTTTACGGATTAACAAGTGAGGAGGCAGAAGGCTGGGGGCAGAAGGCAGGAGGGAAGAAACAACGGTTTTTTAATATCTAAAACCTAGAACAAGGTATTATTTTAACCTCCTGCCTCCTGCCTTTCAACTCCTGCCTCCGAATATATCCACTTTCTACACATTGCTTTAGGTTCGCTTCGAGAACTTGACACTCAGTTGATTATTTCCAAGGAAGTCGGATTAGCATCTCCTGAACTATTTACTCCTGTTTTGGAAGAAGTCGATAGATTTCAAGGAATTTTAGTGTCAAGCATTCAAAAAATCAAATCTTAAAACCCTCCTACTTCCTACCTCCTACTTGCTGCCTTCTTCCCTCTGCCTCCTGCCTTCTTCCCTCTACCTCCTGCCTCCTGCCTCCTGCCCCCTGCCTCCTTCAAACACCTATTTTTTCCAACTCAAGTTCTGCTGCTGCTTCTTTCATAATTTCGCTCAGGAATATGTAGGCTTCTTCCCATGCCTTTCGTACTGGCATAGTAAACTCTTCACCCAGTCCTTGCGCTAACGTCCACAGCAACGCCTCGCCGACAATATCGTAGTATTCAGCCTTGACACCATAGCCCGCATGGCTGCGACCCAGATTCTGGACGGAACCGATAATCTTATCTGGTTGACGCAAACCATCGACTGCGAGAGCAAGCGTAGCCATTAGCTTACGTTCCTGGTCTTTCATATTCCCTTTAAATAGAGAACGAAAGGAAGGTGCTAATTCAAACAGTCGTTGGTAGAAAAGTTCGGCAGCCTTCTCAGAAATAGGTTTCACTTTGGCAAAGGATGATTGAACCAGCTCCACCTGACTGGGAACTAACTTCCTGGTGGTTATCAGCGTCCAGGTTTCTACTTCTCCTAGTCCTTGAATTTTCATTCCAGGGTTTTGGATGAATGTGTAGCTATCTGCTATGCGTTCGTAAACACTTTGAGTCAGTAAAATATAGTTAAAATCAGCTTTACTCTGGAGACTGCTTGCTATATATGCTGTTTCTCCCCAAATGCTGTACCCAAGTCTCTGTGTTCCTACTACCCCTGCTGTCACAGGACCTGCATTAATGCCGATGCGTAAAGCCAAGGCAGAATGATAATTAACATTCAGACGCTGGATAATCTCGATCATGGCTAGGGCAAAATCAACAGTTCGCTTGCTGTGGTCAAATCTAACTTCGCTGAGTCCGCAAACCGCCATATAGCCTGTACTCAGAGAGTTCTGTCGTTCCAACCCGTAGCCTTCTGCTGCTGCGTCAAATTCATCAAATAGTTTGGTGAGCAATTCTGTCATCTCTTGCGGTGACAGAAGTTTATTTAACGGAGAAAGACCAGCCAGATGAGCATTGAGGATGGTTACTTGCTTGAGATTGTCAGCAATGTTCACCTCTCCTTGTTCTCTGCGTTTGGCGATCGCGCTTGGTAGGATATTCTGCAAGAGAATATCATTTTCTTGCTTCTTGGTTTCCAGTTGCTCTTCAGTTTGGCGTAATTTGTTCGCCACCTCTTTGAACTCTGTTGCCAATTCCCCAAACTCGTCTTGTGATTTCACCTCAACGTCCACATCCAGTTCCCCGGCACTAAGTTTTCGAGCACTCTCAGTCAAGCGGCGCAGGGGAGAAGTAAAAATCCTCGCAGCAATTGCCGCTAAAAACGCCGTCCCCAGTAGGAAAAGCACCGCCGCAATCAGCAAAATTACCTGCAACGTGTAAAGCGGACGATAAGCTTCCCCCACCTCCATCTCTGCCAGAATCGCCCAATTTAAACCGTTCAACTTCAAGGGAGAGTAGGAACTCAATACCTCTGCCCCCCGATAGTTGCGGCCTACCATCATGCCTTGTTTCCCTGCTAAGGCGGCTTGGGCGGCTGCCGAGTTGATTTTCTGTAAGCCAATGGTAGTGTTAAATTTCTCCATCAGTTGCAGAGTTATCTCGTCAGTCCCCGTGTAACGAACCACGTTTTGATATTTTTTGGGGTCTTCAACCCAAAAACGGGATGTCGAACGCATTAGGGAATCGGGTCCGACTAAATAAGCTTCCCCCGTTTTCTGCAAACCACTGCCTTCCCAATTATTACTCCGGCTAATCGCCTGGTCGATTTTTTCAATGGGAATTTGCACTGCCAAAATGCCAATCATGTTAGAACCGCTATAAATGGGCGTTGCCACGAAAGAGGCTGGAGCGTTATAAGAGGGGCGGTAAGGTTTGAAATCAGCAACCTGAATGCTACCTTGTGTAGGATTTGACTGGACTGTCTGCACCAAATCAGTTAGTGAACTCTGGGCGTAAAAACCCTGTAGTCGATTAGTCGCAAAATCTGTCTCTTTAAAATAGGAATAGATGATATCCCCTGTTTTAGGATTAATCAAAAATAAATCGTAATAACCGAATTTTTGGATAATTCCTGCAAAGATTTTTTGATATTTGGCATGAGCTTTGCTGTAATTGCTGCCATCACCAGCATCGAGTAGCTTGTCTTTTTTGCCGACAGGATTAGGATTAGAAGCAATGTAGTGATACTGGAGATAGCGAGCTGCTTGTCCGCTGGGACGATAGACACTGGGGTTGAGTTCTTGTGGAGCTAGATTATTTTTCAATTTTGGGAAAAACTGCTCGGTGTAGTAAGCATCCAAAGCTGTATCCCATTCGGTGGGAATAAAGTTGCGATCCAGGTTGCGGAAACCCCCATTCAACTCCACCATCGCTTTAACAACGTTGCTGTCTGCTGCCAGCATCCCCACTTGGTTGTTCAAATTTTCAAAGTACGACTCAAACTGCTCGGCTTTGGTGCTGCTTACACCTGCAAGCTGCTCGGCGATTTTGTTTCTGAGGGTAGCTTGTGTTTGATACCAGCCAATTCCACTAACTACAACTACAGAACCGAGGCTAACTCCTAGCAGCAACGCTTGCAGCTTGGATTGAATTGTCCAGCCGCCAAATTGGAGATTACCCAGTTTGAGATTACCTAGTTTGAAATTACCTAGTGAACTATTACGGAACTTAGGTAAGCGATTTAGGGGATTGAACATTTTTTATTTCTCTACTTGGTTAAGCTTTTTATTTTTTTATTTATATCTTTGTTCTATCTATATCAGAGTAAGTTATTGAAGTCAAGCTTTTTACAGGTTTTTTACAAAGGAATAATTCTTTACTTGAAAGTAGGAAAAGTAGGAAAAGTAGGAAAAGTAGGAACCTATTATTGGAAAGATAAAAAAGTAAAAAAAAGGTTTATTATTGGTTTAGCTTTCTCGATACCGAGTAAATCCATGCTAACTGAACTTCAAAAGAAAAAATTGACCTATTATTTTCATGCCTTTGACGTTGATAAAAATGGTTTTTTGGAAAAGTCCGATTTTGATAAAATTGTCAATGGTGTTGCAGAAGCTTACAACATCACACAAGATTCAGAAACCTACGAATATATTTCCTCAACTTATGGTAAGCGCTGGGAGGATCTTGCAAAAGAGGCAGACACAAACGCAGACAATAAAGTGAGTTTAGATGAGTGGCTTTCCTATCAAGACAAGTTAGTGAACGATCCCAACAGTGACTTTCTCTGGCTGAAAATAGCAAGTATGTTTCACGACATTCAGGATGTAGATAAGGACGGTGCAATCAGTATTGAAGAATATAAAGTCATGTACAAAATTCACGGAATTGGGGCTGATAGTTTAGCCGCAGAAATTTTTGCCAAGTTGGATTTTGATGGGGATGGCAAAATCATGAAAAATGACTACCTGAACCTAGTTGCTGATTTCTACTTGAGTAACAACCCACAAGCGCCTGGTAACTTGTTCTTTGGTGCCTACGAGTAAGCTGACACTTTAAGGATTCAGTTCAGCGAAGATGAAAGCGATTGCCTGAGAATCTGAAATCATCAGGTTCTCCGGCAACATCTATCTGCGATGCACGCAATTTTTGCCTAATAAATAAAAAACAAATATTTAATATTTACCCTTAAATGCCAGCAAATTATGAAACTTTTTAAATCAATTTACACAGCAATGGGTTTCGCAAACGACGAGTGCAGGCTTATGAGTGGTCTTTACCTCTAGCAGGGTCAAGTAGATGAAGCGATCGCATCCTGGTATTTTTGCTGCTATTAGGATGCACCCGATCACTCGCTAAATTCGCAAAATTGAACAAAAAGTTATGAATATCTTAAATACAGCCTCATTCTTAGACACAAGCGAAAATAAAGTATCGGTAGAAATGGCAAATCTATGAATGCAGGGCATCACAACCAAGCTTGTTCAAAAACCACCGTTAAGCCGAACAATGCCTCATTAATCCTGATGAACATAATTAATGCGAGTGACATTCTCAATCGGTATGCTGAGCAGGAACGAAATTTTGAAAATCTTAACCTTAGTCGAGTTGACCTGAAGGGTGCTGACCTAAATGGAATTGATTTTAGTCATACCAACCTCAATAGTGCTGATTTGAGTTATACCAATTTAAGGGACACAAATCTGATGTGGACAGATTTGAATCGAGCAAACTTAAGACAGGCAAACTTAACTCAAGCCAGTCTGCTCTACAGCAGCCTTTTTTGGGCGGATTTAACGTCAGCCACATTAGTTAACGCTAACCTGAGTAATGCTCTCCTAAATCAGGCAAATCTAACTTCTGCCTGTTTAAAGGGTGGTAATTTAACTGAAGCCTCTTTAGAAGGCGCTTGTTTGGTTCAAGCAACTCTGAGTCAAGCCAATTTATTGAAAGCAAACTTGAAAGGGGCGGATTTTACTGCAGCCAACCTTGATGAAGCAAATTTGCGTCAGACAAATTTGGAAGGTGCTATCTTAAGCCAAGCCTCCTTGCAGCGAGCCGATCTCCAAGAGAGCCAGCTTAATGAGACTATTCTCAAGAGAGCTGATTTGACCGAGGCGGATTTGGTTGGGGCTGATTTGAGATATGCTGATTTGACAGAAGCAATTTTGTGCCGAGTTACTTTAGAGTTAGCCAACTTAGTTGGGGCTGACTTAAGCCGTGCAACTCTCAAGCGAGCTTCTCTATTTCAAGCCGATCTAGAGGGAGCAGTTTTAAGAGATACCAATCTGGTTGAAACCGATCTCAGACACGTCAACTTGAAAGATACTCAGTTAATGGGTGCTGATTTTTCTGGTTCTCGCGTCAAAAGAGCGTGTTTTACAGATGCTCAAGGGTTAACTGGCCAACAGAAGCAGTGGCTCAGAGCTAATGGAGCCTTGAATATCCCAACCTAGTGCAAGAAGGCAGGAGGCAGGAGGCACAAGAGAAGAAAGCTTGTACAGTAAGCTTTTTAACCTTTTTTAGCTGGTCGTTTATTCCGCCGTGATGTACTAGCAAGTTGCTATTTGAATGAAAAATATTGAAAAACTTGTTGAATTTGCGATCCAGTTAGTTGCTACAGAAACAGGAGTTTCGCTTAACTTTCTTCAAAAAGTAATCTTGCGAGAATCTCTCCTTGAAAACAAAAAAACTTACGCTCAACAAGCTGAAGAAAATAACTACTCTGAAAGCTATATTAAGTTCACAGTTGCGCCTAAGTTATGGCAGTTGCTTTCAGACGCGATCGGTGAAAAAGTTAATAAAACAAATCTCCCATCGCTGCTAGAACAGCAGTTCGTAAATCAGAATAATTCTCAGCCGACTGAGACAACAACAGCGATGTCTGCGGCGGGCTTGACTGCGGAACATTACGTTTTAGAATCTCCTGAAGGACAGGTTCCCCTGGTTTCCTGTATATACATTGAGCGCCAGAATATCGAACAAATCTGCTATCAAGAAATTCTCCAACCCCGTGCGTTCATTCGCATCTTTGCACCTCGAAAGATGGGGAAGACTTCCCTAATTGCCCGAATTCTGGATTATGGGAGCAGTCAGAATTATTACACAGTACGACTTAGCTTATATCGCGCTGGCACACAGGTGTTTGCTTCGAGCGATCGCTTCCTACGCTGGTTCTGTACCAATGTCACTCAGCAGTTGGGTTTGGCATCTAGATTAAATGACTACTGGGACGAGGATATGGGAGCTTTGATTAACAGCACCATTTATTTTCAGGGCTATCTACTCAAGGAAATCTCTAACCCTATCGTTCTAGCACTAGATGGCGTAGACCAATTATTTGAGTACCCAGAACTCGCTAGTGATTTTTTCGCCCTGTTGCGTTCCTGGTATGAGGAAACAAAAGACATTTCAGTTTGGCAGAAGTTACGAGTCGTGATGGCTCATGCAGTTGAAGTTTACATTGCTTTACCCACCCATCGCTCTCCGTTTAATGTAGGATTGGCGATCGAACTGCCGAATTTTAACCAAGAACAGGTGCAGGATTTAGCCAAACGTCACGGATTTCAACTCACAAATCCTGAACTCGATCGGTTCCTGAAGTTGACTGGTGGCTTTCCGTATTTAATACGACTGGCATTGTATCAAAGTGCTCGCTTGAAGATTCCTGTGCAAACGTTAATGCAAAATGCTACGAGGGATACTGGAATTTATCAACAGCATCTTCAGTATCAGTTGTTGAACCTTCAACAGCATCCTCAATTAGCTGACGCTTTTCAAAAGGTTTTAATGGCTCCAATCCATTTAAAGATTGAGGTGGCGTTTAAGTTGAAAAGTTTAGGATTGGTGCATCTTGTCGAGAATCAAGCAATTGTTAGCTGTGAGTTATATCGAGAGTTGTTACGCAATTATTTTTCTTAATTATTGAACCCTATTCTCAGTGACGTTAAGAAATTGTTTCACGTTAAACCATTTTAATTTTGTTTAATGGCTGTGATTTTTTATCACTTGTGATAAATTAAATATTAGCTCTTGGGATATGGCTTTCAAAAGAAGTTTTCGATTGGTTGTTAGAAACAAGTGTTTGCCTGGTATCATATGCAGTTTGAATGTGTTATTGGTATGCTGATGCCAACCTAAGATATCGTCCTGACTAACCAAAGAATCTTGTTCACCACCCCAAGCGGAAATTGGACAGTCCAATGGCTCTTTATTTGAGTAAATATAACTCTGCAAAAGTTGATGGTCTAATCTGCAAATAGACATCAAATACTCCATGAACTGTTTGTCTTCCTGAAGTTCGCGAGGGATTTCTCCTCTTTTCAGGATTCGTTCTTCAAGAAAAGATTTGTCCAGCAACTGATTAGCAGAAGCAACAGCTTGAGGAGCGAAAAATCCACCAACGAGCAAGTGGATTGGGCTGCAACCATACTGTTGGCGAAGTAGATGGGCAACTTCAAAACCAATCAAATTTCCCATGCTGTGACTGTAGAAAGCAAAAGGTTTGTCGAGATGGGGAATAAGAACCTGTGCCAGCGTTTCCACAAGTGGCGCAAACTGAGTGAACGGTTGCTCGCTAATGCGATTTTCCCGCCCTGGTAGCTGAATCGGGCAAACTTCAATATCTGGTGGTAGGTGATCTGACCATTCCCTAAATACGGAAGCTGCTCCTCCTAGGTAGTGGAAGCAGAACAGACGCAAACGAGCATCTGGCTTTGACTTACGGTAAGCTATCCAGTTACTTGCAGGCTGTTTTACAACTGAGTGTTTAATTGATTCTGATGCACCTTTTGGTGTCAATTGCTGGGCTAGCTCTTCTGCCAGTTCAATAATGTTGGGATTTTGAAGCAGCTTCCTGGGCGGCAACACAACGTTCAAGCTGCTCTCCAACAAGTTTCTTAGCTCTATGATGGTCAAAGAGTCCAGACCCAACTCATTTAATGATTGTTCGATCGCTATTTGTTGAGATGAACTCCACCCCAAAACTTTAGCAACTTGCTTTTGAACATGAGCAACTAAAAGTTCCAGGCGTGTTTCTGGACTTACCTGTTGTACTTGACGCAAAAATTCAAGTTGTTTAACTCGCAGTTGCTTGCTTTTCTCTAGCTGCTGCACCTCTTGGTGAGCTAAATCCGAGAATAAAGCTGGGTAAGCATGATTTGGGAATTGCTGGAGAAATTTCGACCAATCATACGAAAACACGCCAACTTGCACAGCATTTTGTTCCAGCAACTCTCCCAACGCCTGCAATCCCAGTTCGGGGGGAATCATGCCCGATCCGCGAGCCGCTCTGCGAATTTGGTCGCGACTCGCCAAGTTGGCTGCCATTCCTGCCTCTGCCCAAGAACCCCAATTGATGCTCAATCCAGGCAGTCCCAACCCCCGACGATAATGGATTAGGGCATCCATGAACGCATTGGCTGTGGCATAGTTTCCTTGACCTTGCGTGCCCAGCAATGCTGAGACTGAGGAAAAACAGACGAAGAAGTCTAGGGGCAGGTTCTGGGTTAAAGTATGCAGATTCCATGCTCCTTCCACCTTGGGAGACATTACCTGGGTAAAACGCTCCCAGTTTTGCTGCAACAACACCCCGTCATCAAGAACTCCGGCAGCATGAACTATCCCGCGCAGCGGTATCCCGGTTGCTTGAATTTCCGCCAGTATCCGAGCTACATCTGAAGGATTAGCAACATCCCCCTTGACAACATTAACTTGAGTCCCAGCTTGTTCTAGTTGAGCGATCGCTTCTTGTGCGATCGCACTTACCCCACGACGACTCATTAAAACTAAATGCTTCGCTCCTTGCTCTAGCATCCACTGAGCCACTTTCAGTCCCAGCGCACCCAAACCACCAGTAATCAAATAGCTGCTATTTGCTTGAAGAGAAAACTGCTTTGAATCAGCACTCTTGTCGATCGGCAAAGTACGTCGCACTAACCTAGCAACGTGACGAACTCCCTGACGATAAGCAATCTGGTTTTCTGAATCTGGGAACCACAGTTCTTCTAACAGGAGTTGGATGTCGCTTTCCTCAACGAATGGCGGTAAGTCAAGACACGCGCAGTGCAGTTCTGGATGCTCCATTGCAATTACGCGACTTAATCCCCAAACAGGAGCTTGTTGTATTTGCAGGGAACCTAGCGCTGGTTCTACAGCCTGAGATCCTTGAGTTACTAGCCACAAACGGGGAAGAGTAGACCATCCAGCTTGAATTATCGCTTGCACCAGAGGTAACACGCTGCCACAACCCAAAACTTGAGCATTTTGTAACGCCGCCAAGGAGTCTGCCTGTGTCTCTTCCAGACTCCACAGGTGAACTACCCCACGATAAGGAGGTTGACTGTCGCCGACGGTATCCTCTAGCAAGCGCTGGAAGTCGTTTGGATTGGAAGGATTAAGGCGATAATGCTCTCTCGAAGCCCGATCGTAAGCGAGTCCGGGAGACACCAGGACACAGGACGCGCCCCGTTCTGTCAGCCGTTCGGCGAGCTTGATCCCAATCCCGGCTGCGCCGGCAAAAATCAGCCAACTGCCCGGTGCCTCCGTCGATAACGGATCTAAATTGCGATCGCTCGGCTGGGGTTGCCAAGCAAACTCGTACAACCAGTCCCCTAAATTCTTGTTTTGGAGACTGCGTAACAATACAGCACGACTTGCTTTGCGACACTCGTACCCAATTACTTCTGCGATTATCAGTCCGTTCTCATCGAACAGAGTGACATCTGCAACCAAGCTTTGAGGATTCGCTCTGTCTTTTTCCCGCTTTTGAGCATGACACCAAAGCTGACTAAAATTACTGGGACGTTTGTAGAACTTAAAGCCCGCTATTTGAAAAGGAATATAAATAGCATCGCTACTGGTTTTTTCCTCAAACCAGCATACAGATGACAATTGAAAACAAGAATCAATCAAACCTGGATGAAGCTGATAACCACTTAAAGCGTCCTCTGGTAAATCAGGAGGAAGGTGCATTTTTGCTAAAGCTTCTCCCCCTTTGCGCCAGATCGTTTCCAGCCATTGAAACGAAGATTCCTGGTTGAATCCAATCCTCGCAAAAGCTGCGTAAAATTCTTGTCCAGAAATCTCTCGATCGCATCGCTCTTTAATTTCTTGCCAACTCAGCCAACTCGGTGCTGTAATTGACATTTCTTCAGCGAGCCGAACTTTTCCAGTTGCGTGTAACATCCAGGAATTAGTATCATTATCGTTTTGTTCTTCCCCTGCTTTGAGGCTTACTAGCTGGAAAGAAGTTTCTTCAGCTTCAGGCGTTAGAACCAATTGCACGAGCCGATGACTTTGCTCTAATAGGATCAGAGGTTGTGGTATATACAACTCCTGTATTTCGCAGGATTCAGTGCCAAAAGCTTCCTTAACTGCCGATAAAACCATTGAAACATGGGAGGCCGCAGCAACGACTACTGTTCCATATAGCTTGTGGTCATTTAGATATGAAGGTCGATCGAGCCTAAATAGGGATTCAAAGCGAATTTCTTGAGAAAATGGTAATCGCAGCCGTTGACCGAGCAGAGGATGATATGAATTGGGTAGCGAAGATTGGGAAGGCGCGAGCGCATTATTTGCAGTCGGTTCAATCCAATAACGCTGTCGCTGCCAGGGATAAGTTGGCAATACTACCTTGCGGCGGTAATAATCACTGTCAAAACCCGACCAATCTACCTTTACGCCGCGCACATATAATTCGCCCAAACTGTGGAGTATTTGCTCCCAGTCCTGCTGTCCTTGACGCAAACTAGGAAGCCAAACTCCCCCGAATTCTGGTATGCACTGGCGACCCATTCCCAACAAGATTGGCTTCGATCCTATTTCCACAAACACTTCAAAACCTTTTTGATGAAGTGTTTCCATACTCGCTGCAAATTTTACGGGTTGCCGGATGTGACGGCACCAATATTCGGAGGTTGCTATTTCAGAGGTGGCAAATTCTCCCGTGACATTAGAGATTAACTTGATTTGGGGTTCCGAGTAGGCGATCGTTTTGGCGACTTGTGCAAATTCCGCTAGCATTGGTTCCATTAAAGGGGAATGGAACGCATGGGAAACTTCTAAGGCTTTGGTCTTCACCCCTTGAGCTTCTAAGGTGGCACAGACATTTTCTATGGCTTGACTTCTACCAGAGATGACGATGCTCTCTTGACCATTGATAGCAGCGATCGCAACTTCATCTGTGTAGGGTTGAATTGCCGCTTGCACCTGGGCTTCGGAAGCCAGCAGTGATACCATCTTGCCATCAGGTGGTAGAGCCTGCATTAAGCGTCCGCGAACCGCAATTAGCTTCAGACCATCTTCGAGACTGAATACCCCTGCACTTACAGCAGCTACATATTCGCCAACACTATGACCCATAACGACATCAGGCTTTATCCCCCAGGACTTCCACAATTGGAAGAGAGCATATTCCAGGGCAAATAAAGCGGGTTGGGTATATGCTGTTTCGTTGATGGGTGAAGTTTCTCCTGGTTCTGGATATAAGACTTCAAGCAGGGGTTTTTCCAGGTAGGAACGCAGGATTTCATTACAGCGATCGAGACTGTTGCGGAAGGTAGGCTGAGTCTGGTAGAGTTGTCGTCCCATGTTGAGATACTGGGAACCCTGACCCGTGAATAAAAACGCTATTTTTGGATACTTCTGATTACTTACTTGTTTGCTTACCAGTCCAACTCTTTCTTCCCCAACCGCAAAAGCACCAAGTTGCTCTTGCAAATGTGCGATCGATTCCGACACTACTGCTAAGCGGTAGTTAAAATGGGTGCGCCCGGTATTAGCAGTAAAGCAAACATTTGCAAGGGCTACCGTCGGATTTTTACCTAAAAACTCCTGATAGCGTTGTGCTAATTCTTGCAGCGCCTTTTGGGTCTTTGCCGATAGAGTTAGAAAATGTAACGGACGCTGGAAAGAAGAGTTAATTTCGTCAATAGCCTTTTGCTCGTCATTTTCCGAAGGTGCTTCTTCCAGAATTACATGGGCATTAGTGCCACCAACGCCAAAGGAACTAACTCCAGCGCGTCGGGGAGTCCCGTTAGTTTTCCATTCCGACAGCTTAGTATTGACATAAAAAGGACTATTGGCAAAGTCAATATTCGGATTAGGTTGTTCAAAATGCAAGCTGGGCGGAATTAATTTATGTTTAAGTGCTAGGACAGTCTTAATCAGCCCTGCTATACCAGATGCCCAAACTAGATGTCCAACATTTGTTTTGACTGAACCAATTGCACAGAAACCCTTTTTCTGGGTACTGGTACGAAAAGCTTTTGTTAAACCTGCAATTTCAATTGGGTCACCAATAGGTGTTCCAGTGCCGTGAGTTTCTATATAATTAATGGTTTCGGGGTCAATTTCAGCTAGGTTTTGAGCTTCCGAAATCACTGCTGCTTGACCATCGACAGAAGGAGCTGTGTAGCCAACTTTCTTGGAACCGTCGTTATTGATAGCTGTTCCTTTGATAACTGCGTGTATGCAGTCACCCGAGGCGATCGCATCTGTGAGCCGTTTCAAGACCACAACTCCTACACCATCGCCATATACAGTTCCCTGGGCTTTGGCATCAAAAGCGCGACAATGGCCATCGGGAGAAAAAATCATCTCTTGTTGATAGAGATAACCAGCCTTTTGAGGAAACCGGACTGTAACCCCACCAGCTAGAACCATGTCGCATTCGCCTTGCAACAAGCTTTGGCAAGCCAAGTGAACAGCTACTAAAGAAGTCGAACAGGCGGTTTGAACATTGACAGAAGGTCCACAGAGATTCAGTTTGTAAGAAACCCGCGTTGGCAAAGAATCTTTATCGTTTCCAATCCTCATTTGGAAACTGCTCAATGATTGGAAACTCTCAAATGAGCGTTTTAGGTCAGGGTTTGAATAGAGGTTGTTGAGCATATAGGTGCTCATGCACGAACCGGCATAAACACCAATCAAACCCTCGTAAGTTTCTAAATCGCAGCCAGCGCTTTCAATAGCTTCCCAAGCACATTCTAGGAAAATCCGGTGTTGCGGATCTGTGATGGCAGCTTCCTGGTCGTTGAAGCCAAAGAAGCGAGCATCAAACAGTTCAGTATCTGCCAAAAAAGGGTTAGCTTTAACGTAATTTGATTGGCTCAACAATGCAGGGTTTATTCCTTCATCTAGGAGTTCCTCTACAGAGAATTGGGAAATAGATTCCACCCCATTTTTCAGGTTATGCCAAAATTCATCGAGATTTTTCGCCCCTGGAAAGCGACCTGCCATCCCAACAATGGCGATCGCTGACTGATCGACTAAATCAAGGCAATTCAATTCTTTCATCTGCTCGTCCTTAAATTAATTAAGTTTATTTGTTAACAACCTATCCCATTTTTGATTTTTGTCTTCGTTCTCGCTGTTGCTCTAGAGCAGCTTTCCTTGAGCGACCCATTTGTGCTTTTTCATTGCTTTTTAAAGGATTTGATTGAAAATTTTGCCTGTTAGTTAAGTAGTCAGCTAACAAGTGTATTGTTGGGTATTGATACAGTTCAACAATTGATAGTTGTTGTCCTAATATATTTGATAATTCTAATATGCTTGACAATTTACTATGAACCTGAGCCATAAGTAAAGAATGTCCACCCAGTTCAAAGAAATTGTCGTGAATGCCAACATATTCTAAGAGAAGTACCTCTTGCCAAATAGTAGCAATGATTTCCTCTATCTCGGTTTGAGGTTTTACATAAGCAGCTTCTAGTTCTGGATGTATAACTTCGCGACTCCGTAGAGCAAGCCGATCTATTTTGCCGTTAGGGGTTAGAGGTAAAGAATCAAGCAGCACAAAGGCAGAAGGCACCATATAATCTGGTAACTTGCGATCGAGATAAGCACGCAGTTCTGCTTGGGTAATCTGGGATAAAGATGAGTTGGGAACTACGTAGGCTACAAGGTGGTTTTCCTTTCGTTCATTCTCTGCTGCTATGACCACAGCTTCTTTAACGCTGGGATGCTTTCCCAGTATAGACTCAATTTCTCCTAGTTCAACCCGCATCCCCCTAATCTTGACTTGAAAATCAGTGCGACCTAATAACTCTATAGCACCATCCGACCAGTAGCGCGCTAAGTCGCCAGTTTTGAATAATCGCTGAAGAGGATCGCTATTGAAAGGATTTGAGATAAATTTTTCGGCATTCACCTCTAAACTGTTGAGATAGCCACGAGCTAAACAAGCACCACCCATATAAAGCTCACCGACTTCTCCTGGTCTAACAAGCTCAAGATTTTCGTCGATGATATAGGCTTGGTTATGGGGATAAGGATAGCCTACAGGTATATAAATATATCCTCGTTCTGGGTCAAAGTCCTTTGGAACCGAATAAGCACAGTTACCAATGGTTTCTGCTTGACCGTAAACGTTGAAAATGTCTAAGCGCTCTTTAAACAGGTCTCGTAGCTGCTTGTAAATTTGAACTGGTGGTAAGTCACCAGAAAGCACAATCATTCGTAATTTAGATTTGGTCAGTGCCTCTGTGTGTCTTTTGTCCAGAGTTTCTAATGCCTGAAGTCCATAGCGCCAAACTGAGTGTACGCTGTCAACAATAGTTACTTTTTGTTTCTGGATCAGCTCGAACAAACTGATAGGGTTTTTGGTTTGTTCGCTATTGGCAATAATACTGGTGGCTCCTCGATACAGAGGTACCATTAATTGCCTGACAGAGGAAGAAAACGAGAAAGATGCCACATGGAGATAGACATCTTCAGGCTGAATTTGCATCACTTGGCTGACTGCTGGAATATAATGCGAGATGTTGGCATGAGTCACTTGTACTCCTTTTGGCTTGCCAGTGGAGCCAGAAGTGTACATGATGTAAGCCAAGTTTTCTATTGTTACCTCAGTGTTAGGTGTTTCCTCACTCTCATGGGCAATAGTGTCACAATCTGCGTCCAGACAAACGACTTGAATTTCCTCTTGGATAAAATTCTCAACCAGATGCTTTTGAGTCAACAGCAATGGCGCTTTAGTTTCTTTAAGAATAAAGTCCAGACGCTCTTTTGGATAAGCTGGGTCTAGAGGAACATAGGCACCACCTGCTTTGAGAATACCTAGAATTCCTATAACCATGTCTAGGGAGCGTTCCGCGCAAATTCCCACTCGCACTTCTGGCTTTACGCCTCGCTTTTTGAGATAGTTAGCTAGCTGGTTAGCCTTGGCGTTGAGTTCACGGTAAGTCCAGGACTGCCGATCGAATATCACCGCCACTGCATTACTGTTCTGCTCTACCTGTGCTTCAAATAACTGATGGATGCACTTATCCTGGGAATAAAGTGATTCTGAGTTATGTGCAGTTTGGCTCAGGGTTTGATCGGAAAAATTACTCATTGCTGCTAATATTACCTTATTGTTACGAATTAATAAACTGTATCAACATAAAAAATAGGTTCTTCCGTACTTACTGTGCTGAACTTTTAGGAAAATGCCAAAAGAGTAGGCAGGGTAAACGCATCTAATTTATAAATTCCCATATATAGCGTTCGAGTAGAAAAAAAAGCGCTACAGGTGGAAAGATTGTTCTCAATAAACAACAATAAAGCCGAGTCCGCAGTGTTCTAAAATCCCTCGTTATTGACAAGATGCGTTTGCCCTCTATTTTGAGCCGTGTCAAAGGTATAAAAATAAAATCTCAATTTCTTCTGGTGAAGTTCAGTTACATAGGTTAATTTCTAGCTCGCTAAGTAACATAATTTGTTTCAATTAGTATCAAAGCTTATTTGGTAATATAAAGTCAAGTCGGAAAAGTCGGAAAAGTCGGAAGTCGCAACAGGGCGATCGCACGGTATTTCTGAAACCCAGCCTCAATAAGGATTTTGACGAAAAAACAGGCTAAATTAATTAACTTTTATGCCCCAAGATAGCTATCAACTCGGTGGCAGTTTAACCATTGATGCACCTAGTTACGTGCAGCGGCAAGCCGACTCGCAACTGTATGAAGCCCTGAAGCAAGGAGAGTTCTGCTATGTCCTCAACTCCCGACAAATGGGCAAATCCTCACTTCTGGTGCGAACCAAGCATCGCCTCCAGCAAGACGGATTTCACTGCGCTGCGGTCGATTTGAGTGTGGTGGGGAGCGAACAAATTACTCCACTGCAATGGTACAAGGGATTCGTCGGTGACTTATGGCGACAGTTGGGGCTGCTGGAAACCTTGAATCTGAAAACTTGGTGGCAAGAACGCAACGATCTCGGTTTACTGCAACGTTTGCGATTATTTATTGAGGAATTGCTACTGGTGCAGTTTCCTCAACAAGAATTGTTTATATTTGTCGATGAAATTGACAGTCTGCTGGGCTTAAACTTTTCGATTGATGATTTTTTTGCCTTCATTCGCTTCTGCTATAACCAACGGGCAATTAACCCAGAATATCAACGCATTACCTTTGCGATTTTTGGGGTAGCAACTCCCTCGGATCTGATTCGAGACAGAACGAAGACACCGTTTAATATTGGGCAAGCTGTAGAACTAAAAGGGTTTGAGTGGGATGAAGTAACTCCCTTAATTCAAGGGCTGGACAAAACAGTAGAACAGCCTGCATCAGTGGTGAGGGCGATTTTAGACTGGACGGCTGGACAACCGTTTCTGACTCAAAAGTTGTGTCATTTAGTCGCGCAATTGAGTCAGCAGACAATCGGGAACGGTGGCAAAATGAGCATTCCACCGGGCACGGAATCGTTCTGGATTGAGAACTTGGTCAAAACTCGCATCATTGAGCGTTGGGAATCGCAGGATGAACCGGAACACCTGAGAACTATTCGCGATCGCATTGAACGTAACGGTCAGCGGGCTGGTAGAATTCTAGGCATTTATCAACAAGTTTTGCAAGACATTGAAATAAAAAGTGATGATAGTCGAGAACAGATTGAATTGTTACTGAGTGGCTTAGTAGTTAGACACGAGGGAATACTAGGGGTAAAAAATCGTATCTATCAACAAGTATTTAATCTGCAATGGGTTGAAAAAAAATTAGTTGCATTGCGTCCTTACTCGCAGGCGTTTGATGCTTGGATTGCTTCCAAACAACAAGATAGTTCGCGTCTTCTCAGGGGGGAAGCACTGAAAGACGCGACCTCTTGGGCGCAAAGTAAAAGTTTGAGCGATTTGGACTATCAATTTTTAGCCGCTTCTGGCGATTTAGATAGGCTGGAAATGCAGCAAGCTTTAGAAGCAGAACGCCTTAAAGAAGTGGAAACGCGACTGGTCGAGGAACAAAAAAGATTAGCACTAGAGAAAAAAAATTCTAGGCGGCAAAGGCTTTTGCTTTTTGTAGTAAGTATGGCATTAATTCTAGCCTGTGCATTGGGGCTAGCGGTTTATTTTCAGTATCGGCAAAGTGCTGTCAGCGAGATCAAAGCGATCGCCAAATCTTCCGAAGCGCTATTCGCCTCAAATCAAAAATTAGACGGATTAATACAAGCCATCAGAGCAAAGCAACAACTGCAAAAGTTAGGTAGTGTAGAACCAGAACTCGAAGACTCAGTTAAAGAAGTTCTCCATCAAGCTATTTATGGAGCGGTTGAGTATAACCACTTATCCGGGCATAACAATGTGGTTAATGATGTAACTTTCAGCCCTGATGGCGAACTCATCGCCTCAGCTTCTGCGGACAAAACCATCGATCTTTGGAAAAAAGACGGTACAAAACTAGAAACGCTTCAAGGGCATAACAATGCAGTTTGGGGAGTCGTATTTAGCCCCAGAGGGGATTTAATTGCTTCAGGTTCTGGGGATAAAACAGTCAAACTTTGGCGCAAAGACAGTACAAAATCAATTAACGTAAAGCCGAATTATACCTTGTGGCAAACCTTAAAAGGACATACCAATAATATTTCACAAGTCGCGATCGCTCCTAACAACCAGATTATTGCTTCCGCTTCTAAAGATAAAACCATTAAACTCTGGAGTACAGACGGCAAACTACTGAAAACTCTCACGGGGCATACAGATGAAGTTGACAGCGTTGCCTTTAGCCCGGACAGTCAAATTATTGCATCTGGTTCTAAAGATCAAACAATTAAACTCTGGAATACAGAGGGTAAACTGATTAGAACTCTCATCGGACATACGGATAAAGTCATGAATGTTGCCTTTAGCCGTTCAGGAAATCTCATCGCCTCGGCGAGTGCGGATAAAACAGTCAAACTTTGGCACATTGATGGAACTTTAGTCAAAACCCTAACTGGACACAGCGATGCCGTGACCAAAATCGCTTTTAACCCTCAAGCTGGTTTGCTTGCCTCGGCAAGTCTAGACAGAACAGTCAAACTTTGGCAGATTGACGGGACTCTGCTAAAAACCCTGCTAGTCGCCAAGGATGTCGTCTCTGGATTGGCTTGGAGTCCTGACGGGCAAATCTTTGCCTCATCCAGTTGGGATGGCCCGATCGCACTCTGGAAGCTTGATGACAGTTTGCTTAAGACTCTTAACGGACATCAAGCATCAATTTACACCATAAAATTTAGTCCTGATGGTAAGACAATTGCCACCGCCAGTCGTGACAATACCGTTAAACTTTGGCGGCTTGATGGTAGTTTAATTCGCACTTTTCCCAAACAAGCTGATAAAGTTTTCGGAGTAGATTTCAGCCCAAACGGAGACACGATTGCTACAGGTGGTTATGACGGCACTGTTCGATTGTGGCGACTAGATGGAACCTTAATCAAGACTTTTACTGGACATCAAGGTAGAGTTTTCGCGGTTGATTTCCATCCCGACGGGCAGTCACTCGCCTCGGCGGGTGAGGACAAAACAGTTAAAGTGTGGAGGATTGACGGCACCCAATTGGCAACTCTCAAAGGACATACCGATTACATTAACGGAGTGGCATTTAGCCCCGACGGACAAGTTATTGCCTCTGGTAGTGTGGACGGCACTGTCAAACTTTGGCAGTGGGATAATGCGATCGCATTTGGAAAGTCCAGTTACAAACTTCTACACACTTTAACAAGCCATCGCCGTCAGGTGGCGGGAGTGGCATTTAGCCCTGACAGCAAGACTCTTGCTTCAGCAGGTATGGATAGTATGGTGAGACTTTGGCGGTTGGATGGTACAGAAATTAGAGCTTTAAAGGGACACAAAAATGGGGTATTCGGAGTGGCATTTAGCCCCGATGGCAAGACTCTCGCCTCAGCAAGTTTTGACGGCACTGTTAAACTTTGGAGGTACGATGGTCAAGAGCTTGAAACTTTAAAAGGACATAGCGATGGGGTGTTCGGAGTGGCATTTAGCCCTGATGGGAATTTAGTCGCCTCAGCCAGTCAGGATAAAACCGCTATTGTGTGGAATTTAGAGCGAATTTTCCAGCTCGATTTTCTTGAGTATGGTTGCGATTGGGTGCGGGATTATTTGCGGACGAATGCTGAGGTGAAAAAGGAGGACAGACATTTGTGCGATCGATCTCCCCAATAGACATCTTCAATAACAGTTTTTTAGCTTCTGTTGGTGAAGATAACACTCTCGTTGTCTGGGATTTACCGCGCAAGACGAGAACTTGACCTGCTGGAATATAGCTGTAGCTGGGTACGAGATTATCTGAAGACTAACGCAGAGGTGGAAGAGGGCGACAGACAACTTTGTCAATAGTCATTCGCGATCGCGCCTCTTGGAACCAACCTGAGCTTCTAGTTGGGGGATTAATTGACCAATTTAGTATATTGACAAAAGCAACTAATTGTGTATTTCGGGACTTGCAGCAATATAACTTTACACAAACATACCAACTTTATCTATTTCTCGTTGAGCTAAACAACTGAATAATTAATAGTGAAGTTTTTTGGTGAATGTCCGCTGACAGTAATTCAGCCCAAGTTCTTCTGCCCTGTGCTATCTGGATCAAAGCCGAATGGTTTTAACTACCTGTTTTGTGAGCATAAAAATTAGCGAGCTAATTTGCTGTGTGCATACTACTCAAATGGAGTCACTACATGAATGTTGGCGAAGTTTTGGAAACTGTAGAACAAAGTCTGCTCTCTAGGCAACTGAGTTCTCTTGAGCGCTTAATCCTGTGTCACTCATGGCTCGGACGCGGTTATAGCGAGATGGCAGCCGATTGTGCCTATAGTATCGCTCACATCAAGGATATTGGCTCTCATTTGTGGCAGGCTCTTTCAAAAACATTAGGGGAGAGGGTGACGAAAAAAAATCTGTTTTTAGTGCTGAAGCAATATTTGCTCTCCCGGACAAGTGAAACAGTGGTTAGTGACCAGTTATTTGTTACCTTAGAGTTAGTAGAAGTAATAGAGCCACTACTAACGCCTACCACGAATCAGTTACCAGTTACCGCTGATTTTTTGGAGGTTTCATATTCAGAGGATAGCGAGCAATTACTACGCTTGAGCGTTCCCTGCGAGCTGTTAACTGAAGAAAGTTCGCAGCTAGAGAGATCGCAGCAGCAGTGCCAAATTTCTTGTGATAATACAGAGGCAGAAAATAATTTAAAAGCCCCAGTCATACAGAGCGAAACAACAACTCCTAGTAATTGTTTGCCGCTAGACTTTCCTCTTTACATTAATCGCCCCCCGATCGCAGAACTCACCTACAATGAAATTAGTCAATTTGGGCGATCGATCGGCATCAAAGCAACCAGGCTTCCGGGGAAAAATTTCCTACTTTTCCGTATTCTAAATCGTGCTACGCATTGTGGATACAAGACTGTCTACTTGGACTTTCAAGAAGCAGACGTTACCTTTTCTGCCGAACTCAATCAATTTTTGGGCTGGTTGTGTGCTAATCTCAGCAGGCAGTTGCATCTTAATCCCATGCTGAACGAGTATCGGGAATATGGGTAGCAACACCAACTTTAGGCATCTGTTTAAGGAAGCTACCATCTTTGTTTGAGAGCTAGCTTCAGTTCTAATTATTAAATAAGCTGGGAATTGCAAAGAAGTGACTATGGAGTGTAAAAATTACCAGTTTGAGAATGAGATTTGCCAAGAAATATTTTCTTTATCAAAATTAGACAACTGGCATTGTTTTCTCGCTCTGCTAGAGGATTATGTTATAATTTTCTTGATGGCAGCCACTTGTTCAGTTTCCTGGTATCTTTACCCTGTGGCAGTTTTAATTATTGGGTCTCGCCAGCGTGCATTGGCGACGATTCTTCACGAAGCATCTCACAAAACTTTAGCCAAAAATAAATTTCTTAATTTTGCGATAGGTACTTTTTTTTCTGGCTACTTTGTTTTACAAACAATGGGGTCTTATCGAGAATCTCATGTGCGATTTCATCACGGACATTTCGGGGATATTGAACTAGATCCCGATTACAAGTTTGCTATTGAAGCAGGATGGTATGCTCGACCTCAATCTGTAGAAAAGTTTACGATCCACAACATAGTTTTGCCATTTTTGTTGGCTAAAGTTCCCAGCTACTTGCGTTCCTTAATCAAGCATCGGCTTTTGGATAAACGCAATCGTCAAGAGACAATTGTCATGATTGTTTATCTGGGAGTTATAGCATCTATTTTCATCGGGTTCGGATGGGGCAAGTATATTTTGCTATTTTGGATCGTTCCTTATTTAACCACCTTCCAAATCATTGGCTGGTTTATTGAGATGAGCGAACATTATCCCTTGATGAACAATAACATTAATCTCTACAATACTCGCAATCGTCACAGTCATTGGCTGGAAAAGTTTTTGACGGGAATGCACAATGAGAGTTATCATCTTGTTCACCATTTGAATCCAGCAATTCCCTTCTGGAATGTTCCCAAGGCACATCAGGTTTATCTTCAGGATAAAAACTATGCTCAATTCGATCGTCAAGCAGGAGGAATATTTATTTCTGCCAATAATGCACCGAGTTTAATTCAAAGTGCGATCGACACCCTTCGTTCCCCAAGCCAAACAGATTTATAAATTTAGGTCCAGAATTAGGGATTGGCAAAGGCGAACTTCAGCTTAAAGCTTGTTCCAGATCCAAAATCAGCGTTTTCACATCCTCAATACCAACTGATAAGCGCAATAGATCATCAGGTATAACAGTTTCAGCACTGCTGGTGTCAAGGTTTTGCATTGATTCCATAAGTGCCCCGATTTCCACCAAACTTTTCACCCCTCCCAAGCTGGTTGCTGAAGTAAACACCTGTAATTTCCCTGCAATTTGAAAGGCTTCCTCACGGCTACCTACCTGAAAAGAAACCATTCCACCGCCATAGAGCATTTGTCTAGCAGCGAGTTCAGCACCTGGATGTTCCGGCAACCCCGGATAGTAAACTCGCTTAACTTTAGGGTGGTTACTCAAAAATTGGGCAATGTCACTTGCTGCCACTGAACTCGCCTTAATCCGCAACGGCAAAGTTTGAATGCCCCTAAGAATTAACCAAGCATCAAACGGCGCGTTCCCAATCCCCATGCCAACCTGAATCTCCCGAATCCGCTCGAAAAACTCATCTTTGACTTTGGATACAATAACCCCGCCCATCGCATCGGCGTGTCCCCCCAAATATTTGGTGCAAGAATGGGTCACCAAATCTGCTCCTAACTCGAACGGACGTTGTAGTATAGGCGTTGCCCAGGTGTTGTCACAAACACACCTCGCTCCTACCTGATGAGCCATTTGTGCGATCGCTGCAATATCTGATATCTTGAGCAATGGATTTGAAGGAGTTTCAAGCCAAACCAATTGAGTGTTAGGGAGACTGATGGCTTTCTCCACCTGATTCAAATCGGTCATATCCACAAAGGTGGACTTCAAATGCCAGCGTGCAAACACGGTATTCAGCAATAAACCTGTACCACAGTAGGAATCTAGAGGTGCTACAATATGCGCCCCTGGTTCCAATGCTAAGAACACACTTGCGGTTGCGGCAGAACCGGAAGCGACTGCTGCTGCAGCTTCTCCCCCTTCCAACTCACACAGGCATTTTTCTAAGTTGTCGCGTCCTGGGTTGGTACAGCGAATGTAATCATAGGGGTGCTCGTAACTCCCATCTGACTGTCTGGCAAAAGTAGTGGATAGGTGAATTGCTGGTGTAACAGCATCCGTACCGGGGTCTAGCGGGTGTCCTGCATGGACAGCGAGGGTTTCGATACCAGGCTTAATCTGCATATTAATATTTAAAAAATGACTAATCTCTTGGTAAGTTTTTCCATCATTCTTCAATTAAGATAGGTTCTCAACTTTTGAGCGAGAATCTCACTTTCAATGATGGAGTAGTGGTTGCCAGGAATATTATGCGTAATCATACTTCCGGCTACTACAGAAGCCCAGCCAAGACTTGGGTCGTGGTTCTGCTTCATTGACTCGTCAGCACAGAAAAAAGTAATTCGACCTAAATAGGGTTGGGGTGTATAGCGAGCTATCGCTTGAGAGTTGGCTTTGAATACCCGAAATAGCGAACTGCCTTGCTTTTGTCCTATTTCTTTTGGTAATAGTCCGACTTCTTTAGCTTGCTCTAGAACATAGTTTAATTGATCCTGTGCTTCTAGAGGGCGCAATATTTCTGCTGATATTGGCAAAGCTTTGTTAGACAGTTCACTCAGTTTTTTTACCCAATCAGCTAACAGCATTGTCTCATCCATCAAGAGAGAAGCTTTGAACTTTTGGATAGGCGCATAGCTGTCAATCAGAGCTAGCAGAGATACCGTTTGCCCAGAAGCTTCCAACTGCACAGCTATTTCAAAAGCGATCGCCCCACCCATAGACCATCCTCCAAGTTGGTAGGGCCCCTCTGGCTGAATGGTTTGCAAAGCTTTGATATAAGTGGCAGCCATATCTTCAATTCGGGTTAGGGGTTCGCACGACCCATCTAAACCTAGCGATCTCAAGGCGTAAAAAGGTTGCTCTAAGCCGAGATAGCCCGCTAAATCTGCATAGCAGAGAACATCACCGCCGACAGCATGGACGCAGAAGAAAGGAGACTTGTTTCCTTTTGGCTGAATTGGAACTAAACAAAAATCAGTTGGGATATCTTTTTCAGTTTTTATCAGATTCGCTAAATCTGCGATCGTGGGAGACTGAAAAAGTGTTACTAAAGGTAAACTTTTTCCGAATTCCTGCTGAATTTTAGCCATCAAGCGGACGGCTAACAGCGAATGACCCCCAAGAGCAAAGAAGTTATCTTTCACTCCCACCGATTCAACATCCAAAATTTCTGACCAAATTTGCGCTAGTTGTCTCTCTAAGGCATTGCTTGGAGGTACAAAGCCGGTATCTGTGAAGCTAGATTTATCTGGGGCCGGTAGGGCGCGACGGTCTACTTTCCCATTGGGGGTAAGTGGCAGAGACTCCAAGACTACAAAGGCGGCGGGCACCATGTAGTTTGGTAGCTTTTGTTGCAGGAAACTACGCAGTTTACTGGCGGTAAGCGTTGAGAGTTTCGGCACTACATAGGCAACAAGTTGTTTGTCGCCTGATTCTTTGGTTCTGACGATAACTACACACTCTCGTACTTCTGAGTGCTGACCGATCGCTGTTTCAATTTCTCCGAGTTCGATACGGAAACCGCGAATCTTCACTTGATGGTCAATGCGACCAAGAAACTCAATGTTTCCGTCTGGTCGATAGCGAACTCGATCGCCAGTTTTATACAGGCGCGCCCCAGGTTCATTACTAAAGAGATTGGGGATGAATTTCTCTGCTGTTAAATCTGGGCGACCCAGATAACCGCGAGCCAAGCCTAAACCACCAATGTGCAATTCCCCTAGAACACCAATTGGGACAGGTTGGAGGTGATGGTTCAGAATATATGTAGTAAGATTCCCGATCGGGGTGCCGATGGGTACGCAAGAAGCAGCAGGATTATTGGCTATGAATTCAGACAAGTCATAATAAGTAGTTATGGCTGTTGTTTCCGTTGGTCCGTAGCCATTGAGCAATTGCGGAGGATGCGCCAGTCCCTTCACGCAACGTTGCCACAGCTTTAAGGTTTCTGGCAAAACGGCATCTCCCCCAACAGACACCACCCGCAACGATTCTGGAAGTGTCTCTTCTGCCGCTGCCAGTTCCACCATCACCTGATGCCAGTGGGATGTCGGCCAATCCATCATGGTTATTTCCCACTCGCGGCATCGTTGCACAAATCTGGTGCCAGATAGTAGCATTTCGTCGGTCCGTAGAACCAGTGTTGCGCCTGCACTCAGGCAAGGGAAAATTTCTATTACCGCCGCATCAAAGGCAATGGAAGCAAACTGGAGAACACGGTCTGACTGTGTAATTTTGTATATCGTTATAGCAGATGAGGTAAAATTGACAATAGACCGATGCTCAATCATCACTCCTTTTGGCTTTCCGGTAGACCCAGAAGTATAAATCACGTAAGCCAAGTTACTGGCTTTAACCTCAGTGAGTAGATTTTCTTCACTATGAGCGCCGATATTCTGCCAGTCGCTATCCAAGCATATTACCCGTGCTGCACTCACAGGCAATGAGGACGCCAATTTTTCCTGAGTTAGCAGCACCTTAACCTGAGAATCACTCAACATATAAGCCAAGCGTTCAGCAGGGTAGGCTGGATCTAGGGGCACATAAGCACCACCCGCTTTGAGAATTCCCAACAATCCTACTACCATTAAGGGCGATCGATCTACACAAATCCCCACCAAAACTTCAGGCCCCACTCCTAGCGCTCTCAAGTGATGTGCTATTGTGTTTGCCCGTTGGTTTAGCTCTCGGTAGGTCAGTTGTTCGCCTTCTAAGATTACCGCAATAGCATCGGGCGATCGCGTCACCTGTTCCTCAAATAACTCATGGATACACTTATCGAAGGGATACTCTTTTGTGGTATTGTTCCATTCCACTAACAACTGATATCTTTCTGACTCAGTTAGCAAAGGTAATTCCCCAACTCTTTGGTCGGGATTAGCAACAATCGCTTCTAACAAAGTTTGGAAATGACCTGTCATTCGGGCAATTGTATCCGCCTCAAACAGGTCGCTGTTATATTCCCACGACCCCATTAGTCCCTTTTTTGTCTCCCCAATCGACAGGCTCAAATCAAACTTAGCCGTACCGCTTTCTACCAACTGGGGAGTAATAGTAATACCGGGCAACTCAAATATCTCCTGCGAGAAATTCTCCAACGAAAACATCACCTGAAACAGAGGATTGTAGCCAAGGGAACGTTCCGGCTGCAAGGCGTCTACCACTTGCTCAAACTGCACATACTGATGTGCGTGAGCATCCCAGACAACAGAGCGCACATGAAGCAGGAACTCAGAGAAACTAGGATTGTTTTTGAGCTGAGTACGCAACACCAAGGTATTGACAAAAAAGC
Source organism: Microcoleus sp. F10-B2 (assembly GCF_036704965.1). Taxonomy (NCBI): domain Bacteria; kingdom Bacillati; phylum Cyanobacteriota; class Cyanophyceae; order Oscillatoriales; family Microcoleaceae; genus Microcoleus; species Microcoleus sp. F10-B2. The sequence goes on from NZ_JAUBTB010000066.1 coordinate 35,690, forward strand.
CAATTAGTGGTTCAATTTCTTGGCGATTGCGGTTAGCAAAGGGCGAACCGATACAAATATCGTCTACTGAGCTTTCACGATGGAGTAAGATTGCGAAAGTCGCCAGCAGGGTCACAAACAGAGTGACACCTGACTTTTGGCTCAGGGTTATCAGTTGCTCGGTTAAATGCTCTTCAATTTGAAATTCCCTGGTAGCACCACAGAAAGTCTGAACCGGGGGGCGCGGATAATCTGTTGGCAATTCCAACAAGGGCGGTGCGTCAGCTAACTGTTGTTTCCAGTAATTAAGTTGTCGCTCAAGCAATTCCCCAGTCAAACACTGCCGCTGCCAAAGAACAAAATCAGCATATTGTATCGTTAATTCGGGTAAGGGATTTGGCTCACCTTTTGTGAAGGCTTGGTAGAGGACTCCTAACTCTTTGAAGAATATCTCCATTGACCAGCCATCTGTAATGATGTGGTGCATAACTAGGAGCAGTACATAGGATTGTTCGCTTAGTCGCAGCACAGTGGCACGCAGCAGGGGCTCATTAGCTAGGTCGAAGGGGCGCTGAACTTCCTGTTGAGTCAACCGTTGCACCCGATCGCACTGTTCGTCTTCTGCCAAGTCAAGCAAATCTACCACTGGTAGAGTCACAGTTAAACTGGAAGCGATCGCTCGCACTGGAAAGCCATTCACCACCCCAAAACTGGTGCGAAGGGATTCGTGACGGCGAATAATCTCGTTGAGACTTTGCCTTAGTGCTGCGACATTGAGCGTCCCTCTAAGGCGAAAGCATCTGAAGGCATTGTAAGAATAGCCATCAGGATTTAACTGCTGCAAAAACCACAGTCTCTCTTCAGCAAAGGATAGAGGTAAGTTTTTGTTACGGGATACCTTCTGAATAGGTTGAACTAGAGAACTGGAAGCCTGATTTTTATGCCGTAAAAAACTAATAATCTCTGCTTTGCGCTCTCGCAATTGGGTGAGCAACTCTGGAGTTAGCGTTCCCTTGGGTGCTTTATATCTCAGGCGAGCCTGTTGGGGCAAAGTGCTGTCAACTTCATCCACCCAGAGTTTTACGCCTAGACTGTCAAGATAAGATAGAAACTCATTCATCGCTTTTATATTTCCCCCTCTTCCTGGTCGTCAAAGGAAGTAATTCGTTCGTACCCAAAGGACTCTGCTAGCTGCCAGGTTTGCTCTCCCAGAAAGTCAACCTGATAATCTTGTTTCCACAGTTCGGCAGCCTGAGCCGAAATCTCTTTGTGAGTGTGGAACTTTATGTCACCTATCATCCTTGACACCGAGTGAATGCCATCGGTCATCCGCTGCTTTTTGTCCTCATAGATCTGTAACATTTCCGGAGCGAAAGAAAGACCAAGAAATTGGCACAACCCTTCGACAGTAGTGTGAGGTTGTTTGACCAAATCCTCGAACTTAACCCGGTATTGGCGATGAGCGGGGATATGCTCTAAGAATTCTAGAATATTCTGGTGGCTAATCAGCCACATTAGCTCAGCCTTTTCTTTTGCAGACAGAGAAATTTCATCCTTAACTTGCGCCGATAACAACAGATCCAGTTTCGCCTCTTCCATAGAGCGGATCGTGCCGTAGGGGTGACGAAGCAGATGAACGTAGAGGGGGTTCTCGAAATAAATTTCGGCTCGTTGAAGAACTTCCGGGTTAAAAGCGTAGGGGGGACTCTTATCAACTAGGGTTTTGCCGGGAAGCCATTGTTGCATCAGGTCATAAAACTGTTTTGTTGTCAGCTTTTTGTCTTCTAACTCTTGCATGAGGCTTTGTGCTTCCTGAAGGCTATAACCCTTGATTTCCATGAGCGCTCGAATCAGACCTTCGCCCATGAACTGGATGCGTTCAACGAAGGTAGCTTTTCGTTCTTCGAGGGTGTTAAACGAGAGTAGATGTAACTCGGGTGGAGCAAATAGCTGCGGGTGTCCACCCACGATGACACGGAGCAAGGTTGAGCCAGAGCGTGGAGGGGAGAGGATAAAGATCGCTGGTTTGTTCTTCTTGGTTTGAGGTTCTTGACTGAGAGATAATCCTGACAGATGCCGATGTAAATAACGACGCATTCGATCGATTTGAGCGACTTCAATTTTCTGATTTGACCAAGTTGTTGAACTCAGCTTAGAGCTGCTTGCTTTTCCAGCGAACTCTGGATAGTGTTCGTTGAGGTAAGCCACAAATTGGGCAATTGTCGGAGCCTCGAACAGTGCTGTAGGGTGTAATATCTGACTTATTTGGGCTTGGGCTTGAAGTTCATTAATCAACCTCATAGCCTTGATTGAATTACCACCAAGTTCAAAGAAGTTATCGTGGATGCCAATTGGTTGTACTTGGAGAATTTTTGTCCAGATGTTGGCTACAATCTCTTCTACTGGTGTGCGGGGTGGGACAAAGGTTTCTACTGTTGTGCGTGTTGGTAAGGGCGCGGGCAAGGCGCGGCGATCCACCTTCCCGCTAGGGGTTACGGGGAAAGCCTCCAGCACAACAAAGGCGCTGGGCACCATGTACTCAGGCAGACGTGCTTTCAGATAACTCCGCAGCGGCGGCACCAGCTTTTCGAGGGAGTTTGACTGTGGCAACATCTGTTCGGCTTGCAATTGGGCCTCTTGGCTCTGCTCCTGGGGAGGGCTTTCTTGCGAAGTCGGTACGATGTAGGCTACCAAGCGCTTGTCACCTGGTGCATCCTCACGAGCCAAGACTACAGCCTGTCGAACCGCTGGGTATGCCGTAACTACAACCTCAATTTCTCCCAACTCGATGCGGAAGCCACGTATCTTTACCTGGTCGTCGCTCCGACCAAGAAACTCAATGTTACCATCGCGATTGTAGCGGGCTAGGTCGCCAGTTTTATACAGACGCGCTTGAAGTAAGGAGCTATTGGGGTCGGGAATAAATCGCTCAGTAGTTAAATCGGGTCGATTGAGGTAGCCCCGTGCCAGAGCAATGCCACCAATGTACAGTTCCCCAGGGATGCCTTCGGGAACTTGCTGCATCTGGGCATCTAGCAGATAAATCTGTGTGTTAGCAATGGGGCGACCAATCGGAGGAAGTGCCGGCCAATCAGAAGGTGAACCAGTCAGGGTGAAAGCCGTAACTACATGGCTTTCGGATGGTCCATATTGATTGTGCAGAGTGCAATTTTGTAGCTTTGTCAACCAGTTGGCGATCGGTCTGGTTATCTGCAACTGTTCACCCGCAGTGATAATCTCACGCAGCGTCGGGACAACGGCTCCCTGAGCATCAGCTACCTCAGCTAGCTGTTGAAGGGCTACAAAGGGAAGGAAGAGTCTGTTGATTTCTTGAGCTGCGAGAAAACGCAACAACTCGAACGCATCGACGCGCACTTGATCTGAGATTAAGACCAGCGTTCCGCCTGAACACCAAGTCGAGAAAATTTCCTGAAAGGAAACATCAAAATTGACAGGAGCAAATTGCAGAGTCCTTGCTCCCACAGGCAGCGTTGAGTTTTCCCGTTGCCAAATAATTAGATTCGATAAGGGACGGTGACTCATGGCCACTCCCTTTGGTCTGCCTGTAGAGCCGGAAGTGTAGATTACGTAGGCTAGGTTATCGGGCGTTACCGCAATGATTGGGTTCTCCTCACTGTGGAAAGCAATCTCCTGCCATTGCGTGTCCAGGCAGACAACGTGCGCTTGGTGTTTTGGAAGAGACTCGACTAACCGCGCTTGGGTTAGCAGCACTGATATTTGGGTGTCTTCCAACATGAACGTCAATCGCTCAGTTGGGTAAGCTGGGTCAAGCGGCACATACGCTCCACCCGCCTTAAGAATGCCTAACAGTCCCACGACCATTTCTAGGGAGCGCTCTATGCAGATGCCTACCAACACCTCTGGCCCGACGCCCAATGCCTGTAGGTAGTGCGCTAGGACGTTGGCGCGACTGTTCAACTGGCGGTAGGTGAGGCTCTCCTGTCCAAACACCACTGCCACCCCATCAGGCGAAAGCTCTACAATCGCCTCAACTAGCTGATGGATACAGGTTTGGGCGTATTCCGTTTGTGTACTATTCCACTTCATCGGTAGTTAATGGCGTTTTACTTGGATCGACAGTGAGAGTTCGTCGAGCCGTCTCGTGAGGAGAAGCAACCCGACTTTCGACTGATTTCTGAAAGTTTTTGATAGTCTGAAAATCTTGTGAAGATTTTAAATTTTCAAATAATTTCCTATTGCATTAAAGAAGTTAATCCACCCATAAAACATTTCTTGAGCCCCCTGGATAATTTTGTTCTCTTGCTCGCTATCGAATTGACAACATAGTGCGTATTCCACATTCGCCACATGGTCTGGTTCTTGGGTTAGATGAATATCTACCCAAGGTAATTTTTGGGTTTTGGTACAATTACTAAAAGAATTAAATGAATAGTAACTGCACCCAATGGTTTGTCCAGGCAATCCCGACACAACCCAGCCGCCCGACCAGGTGCATATCAATCGAGCGGGGATTTGCTACGGCTGCCTGAACCGCAGCGGGTGTGATTTGGCTGTAGACCACCCGCTGAGGATGCTTCAATTTTAGGGCTTGTTGGAGATGCCATGCGATCGTAGTGGGCATTTCCAAAAATTAGGGAAGCAGGGATTGTACGTCTTCTAGTGGCGTTTTAGTGGTCTTCACGACATTAGTCTTGAGCTTGCCATACTCCACGTACTTGTAAGTTCGATCTGATGGATTGAATCTCAATATTACCGAACGCAGATATCCTTGATAAGTGAAAGCTTTCTGACCTGACGGCACCGAAATCTCTATCGTTTCCGTTTTAACTTCGCTCCATTCCTCCGTGAAAGTTAAGCTAAATCCAATTTTGGTACTAGCCTTGATGAATTCTATCGAAGCCTCGAATGAATTTTCAATGCTAAAAGACTGACTGGTCGAGAAAGTAAACCCCTCGCTCACACTTATGCTATACGTTGATTGAGCTGGCGAATCCGTGTTATCCAGACACCCGATATTATTTAAATCAGGAGCATATAACACGATTACTTCAACAAAATCCTCTTTAGCGATCTTTGGCAAAGATTTTAGAAAGGTATCCGCGTTCGCTGGCGGCTTAGTGGTGAAAATTTCTATTTTAGACGGTTTTATTGGAATAGCACGAGCTGAATTGAATACCTTAAACAGCCGCTCTTTGAAGTGACTTGTAATAAACATGTAATCCGACAGAAGCGGAGCGATATCTGTGTAGAGTATCGAGCGACAATTGATATCTAGAGTCGTATCATGCTTCAGAGCTGTTTTTTTCTCTTTATAATCCTTGATCCTTAGTCTCCAGTTGATTGTTAAGACCCCGATCCCATCAGCTTCGGTTTTGTCTGGATCGTAATTTAATACCAAAAATATCGCCCGACTATCGGTCTTGTCGTAGTCCTGGGCCTGCTGATCGTTAAGGGGAGCGATCGCGTTACTCAAAACTGATTCGAGCGCTTGTCGATCTAGACCTTGAACGAGAGTTGCTGAAGCATTAACCCCGACTTGTACGAATAATTGCTTAATAGCATCTATGGTATCGTACTTATCGGCATACGTAGGTTGCTCGTTTTTAATGCCGCCAAAACCCGGTTTATTGGACAAGAGGTAATCAAAATGTAGTGGGAACTGAATGGTTGATAGTTCTGCCGTATATCCCGCCGCGCTACCATCCGGTCGCCAATTCCCCTCTGAAGATGGTGCTAACCCACGATATACTATCTCGTCACCCAAACCGCGTTCGACGAGCGACTCGACATCGAACTCACTCCTGTAAGCCAACTGATTGTTTTCACCTTCTTGAGGGGTGAAAATACCGTAGCTTTGCACTCTTCCGCTAGGAATTGTATTTTTGACATCCTGTATGTACCCATCAAGTTTATCTGTAGCCGAATCTGGACACGTCAATCCAATCGAATTCAATTGTTGTTTCAGGGTATCAACTGTTAGCTGTGTGGGTTGAGCTTTCTCTAACTGAATTTTAATTTTTCTGACAGGAATAGGCATTGTTTTTTCTCCTGAAGTGTTTTTTGTTTGACAACAATACTATGAATTATCCAGTTGTTTAGCTCAACGAGAAATAGATAAAGTTGGTATGTTTGTGTAAAGTTATATTGCTGGGAGCCACATAGTACACAATTAATTGCTTTTGTCAATATCCTAAATTGGTCAATTAATGCCCCTACTAGAAGCTCAGGTTGGTTCCAACAGGCGCTTCGGACGAATTACAGATACCCAGTCAGTAGCCGTTTAACCTCTGTTGGCGAGATCGCTCTCAACTGCCCTCTCTCCACAATCTGTTGGACTCGATGCAGTCGCCTATCCACGCTGTTCGAGGCATCCGACCTTCTGTCTATCAGAGTAGTTAAAATTATTTAGAAGCTTTTCCAGCAATTCTTGCTTCTTCCAGCCAACCATCAACCAGTGCTTGATGGTTTTTCACCCACACTTCGGCATTATGACGGATATTTTTTGAGCGATTTTGACCCTCATGGGCGAGTTTTTCTTGGGTAATAAGATCCTCAAAAGGAACCCGAACCAGTTCAAACCAACGTTTGGCGGCTGGGTTAGCCTGTAAAAATTGCCGGGAAGCCACAAAACGCCCTTTATCCGCAATAAATCCAAGATTCTTCCCACCTATCGTGGTGTCTTTTTGTGTCACCTCTTTTCCATTTTCTCCTGGTAAAGAGGTAAAGGGAACTTCTAACCAAACCACATCTTTACCAGTTTGTAACACTGAAGTCAACCAATCAAGATTAAAACTGTTATAGAGTACGGGTTTTCCTTGCTGATAGCGAGCAATGATATCTGCCTTGAGAACTTCAAATTCTCCTTTATCCTGTTTGACAGTATCCTCTAATCCATAAACTTTCAAGTGATGATCGATCACCAGTTCACAGGCAGAACCCGGATTGCAACCCGTTAAATTTGCCTTACCATCTCCGTCTGAGTCAAAAAGTTTTGCAAGTTTTGGGTCTTTCAGTTGGACTAGATTCGTAATTTTATATCGAGCGGCAGTCTTCTTATCAATCGAATAACCTTGAATAAGAGCGCCGGAAACGGGAGCATCCCGGTTTTGCAAAAACCTCAAATGGCTAAGAGGTCGTTGAGGTAAGCACAACGAAGTTTTAGCATTTG
>NZ_JAUBTB010000067.1:0-41651 GCF_036704965.1 Microcoleus sp. F10-B2
AATGGTTATTAAATGGGAGCGAAAAATCAAAAATAAAGGCAATGCTATTTTATCCGGTTTAGCTGCGTAGCAGCTTAGAATTACTGAGAGCTTTAGGACACGATGTTTTGACAGTCCAAGAAGCAGGCAGAGCGAATCAGAAAATTCCTGACCCGGATGTTTTAGCTTTTGCTACTAGCGAAAAACGTGCCGTCATTACCGAAAACCGTAAAGATTTCTTTCGGCTGCATCGGATACAGTCCCTTCATGCTGGCATTATCGCCTGTACGAACGATCGCAATTGGGAAGCCCTGGCTAACCGAATCCACACTGCGATCGTCGTCGCATAACCTTTAGAAGGTAAACTGATTCGTGTTGTGCGCCCTTGACCGTAACTTAGACGGCCGTGATGCCTTGCCCTAAATGCTTCAAGACTTGAAAAGCCGATCGCAATTCACTTCGCACAGTATAAATCGAAAATGCCCGCGATAACCCATATTCGGCTGTAGGTTGAGCCTTGAGTTTCACAAACAACAGATCATCGCCATTCGTCAACATACCAAATCTCGGTTTATCCAAATCAGGATTCGCCATCATGTATGCTAATGCTTGGGGTAATGCCGATCGCGTCGAAATCGTAGTCTTCTTACACTCCAAAACCATTACCCAAAGCTGATTCTGCAAAATCAAGATATCAATTCGTCCGCGCAGGGTTTCTTCCCCATCATCGATCGCAATTTCGATTGCAGCTTCAGCCTTCATCCTGAAAGGTGGATCGTAGAATCCCGCCAGTTCTAACAAAGGTGATGCCACCAGTAATGTCACTGCCCCTTCTAACAATTCTCCATCGGCTCTATGATATAGCAATCTGCGTCGTAGCGTATCCAAAGCAGTCTGTTCAGAATCGCTGGGACTTGGCAATTCAGTTTGCCACTCTGTAAAAAAAGCCTCATCCTCATTTCGGCTCAAATTCAACCTTGATTCAGCCTCAGCAAGGCTTTTAATAGCTTCTGTAACTGCAATAACCTTTGCCATTCGTTCACCTTTGATTCAAACGGTTGAATTTCCAAGGAAAATTAGCTTCATTGTAATCAAAAATAGGGAAACTGCTATAGCGCTCGCAGTTTTCAATATCACTTCTATTGGTTTGTGCCCAAAAACAAAAACCGGGCAACTTCAAAGCTACCCGGCAATCCTAACTTTAGACTTCAGACAAATCTAAAATCTAAAACCTAAAATTCTTAAACAGCTACAGTCTTCTTAGCAGAAGAACTCAATTCGCCCTTAGCATACTTAGCTGCAAAATCGTCCAAAGACACTTGCTTAATCTTTGTACCGTGACCGGCGCAACCGAAAGAATTATAGCGATCGCTACAAACCTTCTGCATATACTTGATCGACGGCTTCAAGAAGTGACGGGGGTCAAACTCGTCGGGCTTGGCAAACAAAGCTTCGCGCACTGCAGCAGTAATCGCCAAACGGTTGTCAGTATCGATATTGATCTTGCGAACGCCGCACTTGATGCCCTTTTGGATTTCTTCCACAGGTACGCCGTAGGTTTCGCGGATTTTGCCACCGTTGCTGTTGATGATTTCCAGCAATTCTTGGGGCACAGAAGAAGAACCGTGCATTACCAAGTGAGTATTCGGCAAGCGGCGGTGAATTTCTTCAATGCGGCTGATTGCCAAAATTTCGCCAGTCGGCTTGCGAGTGAACTTGTAAGCGCCGTGAGAAGTGCCGATCGCAACTGCTAGAGCATCAACGCCGGTTTGCTCGACGAAATCCACAGCTTGTTCGGGATCTGTCAGCAACTGATCGTGAGAAAGCGCACCTTCAAAGCCGTGGCCGTCTTCTGCTTCGCCCATCCCTGTTTCCAGAGAACCCAAGCAACCCAGTTCGCCTTCAACGCTAACGCCGATCGAATGAGCCACCTTCACCACTTCGCGAGTAACTTCAACGTTGTACTCGTAGCTAGCGGGAGTCTTAGCATCCGCTTCCAGAGAACCGTCCATCATCACGCTGGTGAAACCTTGGCGCATGGCAGAATAGCAAGTGCCGGGGGCATTGCCGTGGTCTTGGTGCATGGAAATGGGAATGTGAGGATAGGTTTCAACTGCTGCCAAAATCAAGTGGCGCAGGAAATTTTCCCCAGCGTAGGAGCGAGCGCCGCGAGAAGCTTGCAAGATCACGGGGCTGTTGGTTTCGTCAGCAGCGCGCATGATCGCTTGGATTTGCTCCATGTTGTTGACGTTGTAAGCCGGTAGGCCGTAACCGTTTTCAGCCGCGTGGTCGAGCAGCAGTCGCATAGGTACAAGCGCCATAGATATTCCTCCTAGTTATTTGTGGTTTCTAAACAGTGGATTTTGGACAAGTTCAATTCTTACGACAATCTTAAGACAATTTGTAGCCGATCGCGCATTATGTTTCCAGATTTCAATTTAGCCTCAAAAAATCCACATTGCCCAATAAAAAACTCAGGCCAACCCCCAGGGATTGTCCTGAATTTTTTTTTGAAAGCTAGAATTACTTCTGCCTTCTACTTTTTAGCTTCTGCCTTGAAAAATGGGTCGCCCGGGATTTGAACCCGAGACCAATCGGTTAAAAGCCGAATGCTCTACCGCTGAGCTAGCGACCCGCTAAAACATTGTTTCCGCACACAATTTCTAATAGTAGCACCCATCAATTGAAATAGCAAGTCTTTTTCAAAAAAAAGTTGCAGTCATGCGAACCAGCATCTCGCAAGTCGCTCCCGGCTGCAAATAAATCAAGTGTTCGCCAGTGTTGAGCGCATTTCTAGGAGCCGTCCAAGGTTCCAAACAGTAAAAATCCTTGCCCTTAACCATCCACAAAACCAACTTCCCGTAGCTGGAGTTGTAACTGAGGGTGAGCCGCAAGCGCCGCGCCGCGTCAGTGACAGTAGCCGCCAGACCAGTGAGCTCATCAAAGGAAATATCAATTTCATCCAGCGTGTGGTCAAAAACCCCGGTGAAATAACCCTTCGAGTGGGTGTTCCGATCTCTGTACTGCATCCCGGGAATCTCAAAGCGGAGCTGAGATTTGTCCGTCGCCAAAAAGTAGGGGTGCAAACCGCTAGAAAACGGCATGGGTTCGGCAGACCGATTTGTGTATTGCTGAAAAATTTCCAAAGAATTGCCTTTAATCTGATAAGTGAAGGCTAGTTGGAAATCAAAGGGATAAACAGCCAGCGTTTTGTCGCTGCTGTCGAGCATCAGGGTAAGAGCCGCACCACCCTCGGTAACTTGTTCGCCTATCGTCCAAGGCAAGTCGCGAGCAAAGCCGTGCTGTTTGAGCTTTCGCTGCACTCCCTTGTGGATGTAAGTATTGTCGGGGAGATTGCTGCAGATGGGGAACAGGATGGGAATCCCGCCACGTACAGTTAGATCGGGATTGGCGAACCGTTCCGCGTCCAAGTAGAAGATTTCTTTGCCTTCAACCAACCAGCTAGTGGCAATACCGCCCCGTTCCGGCACAACTTCTAGACAGGAGTTAGCGGTTTCGTCGGAGAGGATATAGGTTTTGTACTGCTTTTGCTTGAGCGCGATCGCAAACACATTTGTCATCGGTAGTAGGTCATCGATCATTGGTTGTCAGTAAATCGGTCGTTAATAATTGGTCGCTGGTATGTTGCTGTTCACCCATTACCGACCCTTTCCTCCCCCTGCATCCTTGCTTCGACCCCACCGGCTAACCAATGCTCGCAGCGATAGGAGGCAGGGCGATCTGCGGCTTGGAGCGATCGCTGGTTGTGCCTGGAACGCTCTTCGAGGTCGGCTGCTCTTTGACAGCGACTTTGAAAGATAGATGCCGAGTTGGGGGAACATAGCTTTGGGGACCAGGCACCACTCCTTGACTGGGAGATGGGGGCGAAATAAACGGTTCTTTGATGAATGGCTCTTTGGTAAACGGCTCTGCTTCCCGGCTGGGATTTTGAGGTGGAGTGCGGTAGATGCGGGGCGGCAAATCTTGACTCGGGGGCGGGCTTGACTCAATTGCAGGTCCCGCCCCGTTCTGGAATAATGAGGAGTTGTCGGGCTGTTTGGCGGCATCAGGCAAAGCCGGCAAAATCGGAGTAGGTTTGGGTTGTCCGGTGTCTGGTATATTGCTTTCACCGGCAGGGACTGGAGAACCGGACCCGGGCCCGTAGGTACCGCTCTTTGCTGCTCCTGGCAATTGAGAATTTGGAGTCTTTGGTGTTGTTCCTGGGTTGATTTGGGCATCTAGAACTACAGAAGATCGCATCGGCCGATCGAAAATACTAGAAATTTGCTCGACGTGTTTGAGGATGCGCTCGGCTGCGGCTCCCTTCACCACCTGCGGCTGAAACTTTGTCACCTCCACGGGCAAAAATTCTACCTTCATATTCCTGTCTTTGAGCGATACTTTCAGGACTGCGGTATCGTAATCGCTGCGAGCATTCCCGCCGAATATAAAATTACCCAGCGAGTAAACAATCGGGCGGCCCTTGTAAATTTCTGCACCTTGCAGGACGTGGGGGTGGTGTCCCACTACCAAATCTGCTCCTTGGTCGATCGTGAACCGAGCCAAATCTATCTGCCAGTCCCCCGGATAATCTGCCAATTCGACTCCCCAGTGGTAATTAACAATAATCCAGTCTACCTGACCCCTGAGAGATCGAATATCCTCTGCCACGCGATTGTTGCGGCGGGGATTAGTGCCGGCTTTTCCTTGGTCGGCGGCGTGAAGGTCGGTATCGTAATAACCGAGGTACGCAATCCGATGACCCTTAACCTCAATAATATCTGGACGCCTCGCTTCTTTAATATTTCTGCCGGCTCCCAGATGCTGAATCCCAGCATTATTTAAAGTATTTATCGTCTCCACCAGCCCCGGTTCCTCGTAATCCATAGCGTGGTTATTTGCCAGATTGACAATATCCACTCCTCCTGCTGTTAATACTTTCACCAATTCTGGATTGGCTTTAAAATTTAATTGTTTTTTGCCAGATCCCAAGGTAGAGCGAGTCAGGGGGTTTTCTAGGTTAACCATCGCCACATCTGCTTGCCGATACTCGTCCATATTGGCGAAAGCCCAATGGTAATCGTTGCCTGCAGATGCTCCGATCGCATCCAATAGATTCACATTTCCTCCGAACATCAGCGTTACGGTTGGGTCGTAGGGATTGGCAACCTGCTTTTGTTGAATTACAGGTACTACTTCTAAGGCCGCTTGCACCGCATCCGGACGTTTTGGGGGCGGCCCCGAAATTACTGCAGCTTGCTGGTACGGGGATACTGGGGATGCTAACCGCATGGCAAGAGCCTCGTGGTAGCTGACCCAACACCCTAAAACAAATGATGCAAGTGCCGATCCTACTAGCAGCAGAGAACGATACGTTTTAAATTTAACCCAATCGACGAGCAGTAGGGAACGGTAACGCCGCTGCCGGCGGTTTGCGGGAGTGACAATTCGCACTGACTGTTTCCAGAGAATTTCTGGTTCCCCAGCCAAGCGCGCGTGAATTCGCACCCCTTCTACTGCTGGCGAGTTGAGTCTCCAAATTTGGTGGCAAATAAATTTGACTAAGCCTTCTCGGAGATTGCTCCCCAGTAATGTAGTGTCTGGCGCAAATTCGCGCTGGAATTCTACTAGGATTTGGACGCAGCCGGCTTGAGCCTGTTCGACGCGGGCATAAATCCCTTCGGGTCTGAGCAAGCTGTCAATCCAGTAATTCAGGGCTTGAAAGTTGCCCGATCGCGCTAGCTCCAAGATAGACGGCTGCGACCACTTTTCTGCGTACACCATCAATTAGCCTCCTTAACACGCTCGAGCGCTGACTCCAATTTCTTTTGAACGGAACCGCAATTCTTTTAGCTTAACCGCCACAGGTTCCGCTGCCCGTTTTGAAGCTAGTTGTTGGTCGCCACCATTTTCTACATTTAGGGGCTGTCTGCTGTCAGTGATTTTTATCACACTTCGGTCTGTCGATTTGAGATTTGAGATTGAGTCCAAAGGCTTTACTGGGGGCTAAAACTAACGTCCAAACTAGAGAGTTCTGCGCGACTTGAGTTTTCAAGCTCTGTATCCATCTTTGGATAAGGTCAAGTTTATGATTGCAGTTGGGTTGGAGTCAAATCATTTGGCAAAAAAATTAACGTTGGGCGAGTTGAAGGGCTCGATTTGAGATTAAATATTGAGTCAATAGGGTGTACTGGGCGATCGAACTAACGTCGAACCTAGAGGGTTCTGGGCGACTTGAGGCAGAAGAGAGCGAGCTTTCTGAGGCAGAGTCTGTTTTTATTATCGCTGTTTGAGCGATCGCTCCGTCAAGTCCTGATTATTCGATCGATAGTGGCAAATGCCTCCCGCGAGGGATGCCAATGGCTGCACAACCTGTAATTGGATAAATGGCGTACTAGATAGATTTGGTGGTAAAATCAAATTTGGTAACTCCCATCGTTACCAAATTTGCGGAAAACGTGAAACTGGTCAGCCGATCGGACTGTGCCTTCCGATATAAAACCCAAAGTACGTTACTGTACTGTAAACAGGCAATCTTTTTGAGCCAATACACTGCGCAGGAGAACTGACAAATGCTACAGCGCAAAATCTATCAACTCTGTTGTGATGGTCGTGAGGTTTCTATTTTTCTTCGAGATCAGCAACGTTGGATAGAGCGCGCTCGTATCCTAGATATTGAAGGGGATCTAGTCACGCTGCGCTACGAAACCGACGAAGAAGACGAAATCAGCTCTTGGGAAGAAATGGTGCGTCTCGAAAGTATTGGAGCTGTGTCCCAGAAGTTGGCTTCGGTGTCGAGAACTAACTGCGAACCCCTAGTTTCTGACGATTGTCCCGAAGCCGAACAAATTCGCAATCACTACCCGGACTCGAATTTGGAATAGTTTTGATCTCGCGCTGGAGGGACAAGGAAAACTTGGGGGAAAAGAAAACGACTTTTCTCCCTTTTTTTCTCCCTTTTTTTTTGGAGGAATTATCCAAAAAACCCGATTTAGCCCAAAAATATTCTGGTTGTCACTAAATCAGCTATTTTTCATTTAGAGCAGAAGGAAGAAGGAAGAAGCTCCTTAAGGGGAAGCTGAGCGGGTAAAAATAAGGAAGAAAGAAGAAGCAGCAGTAACAGCAATGGTTTCAGCGATTAAGAAGCTCCTAAACGTCGGGCGCGGTTGCTATAAATTTAAGCTTTACGGCGGGCTTTTGTGCCTACCCCACAAAAGCTTAAGTACACAGTAGTTGACAAATTCAATGCGTGACAGCTTACCACTGCTTAAAGCGGGTTTTTTACCTGGGTGCGTCGAGGACTGTTCTTTTGTTTTCTTTGCCTGCTAGCTGGTTTCGAGGTGTCCGACAGGTTTTTAGCCGTCTGTTTCCCCATCTAGGAAAAGTTCGGACTCCGGTATCGCTTCAAACACCGGACAGAAACCGTCGGGGGTAACTTTAAAGCCAAACAAAGCACTGGACTGGTTCCAACAGCGCTGGCCGCGGTAGTGCTGGCAATTGCCACAGCATTCGAGGTTTGCCTGAACGGCGCTGCCTTGAAAAAGCAGTTCCCGCTGGGAGATGCCGCGCAGTACCAGTTCTTCCCCTTGCCAGCGGGCTTCTACCAAACCGGTATCGGCAAAATTGGCCCACCGAGGATCGGCTGTAATCGGACTCGGCAAGCTAATGGCTACCTCTGTCCCCAATTCGCTGAGTTCTCCCTCATAGTTAGTTTCCGGGATAGCGGGCTGCAAAAACATTTCCCCGATCGGCAGTTCGACAAGTGTTCCGGCAGCCGGAGTATGCAACTGGTAGCGGTTTCGCAGCTCGTCCAAGTTAGCCAAGTCAGCCAAATACGCAGGGGAACCGTGGATCAAAATTACGTGCTGGGGACGCAAATTGTGGATGAGCTGGGTAGTCCCCGGGCCGTCGCAGTGTTCGGCTAGCAGATAAGTTTCGACGCTTCTGACTCCTGATTGGGGCGAGTTGCCCAGCCAGTCCCTGACGGGATATCCGGGTTTTTGAGGTGCCAGCAAAATCCAAGGATTGGTGCGATCGGCAACGTACAAAGCCAAATCAGCAATTCGATCGGTAATCACAATACATGGCGTGGAACCCAATCCGGGGCGCCCTTCGGCAGACAGCCGGCGGACGCGGGGTTTCACCCTTTCGTCCCAAAACAAAGGTTGGTGCAGAGCAAAATTTTGGACGGCGGTGGGAAATTGGGGCAGCAGTTCCAGATAAGCGTCGCACCCGTCGGCGACAGTGCCGTCCACCCAAATATCCAAGTCGCGGCCGGTGAAGTAGTGGTGACTGCGGAGCAGCATCAGCAGTTCTTGACCCAAACCGATCGCCGGCGAGGGCAGCAGTACCGAGTACCCGTCGGCGATGGCGCGGTGGATGCGATCGGCTAACTGATTTTCCAGTTGTCGGCGGTGAGGGTGGCGCGCCGTGCCGTAACTGCCTTCGACAATTAGCACGTCCGGCTTCATGCCCCTGAGTTCTCCCAGAGGCAAACCTTCCACCAAACGAGAATTGGACAGAAAAAAGTCCCCGGTGTAAACCAGGGTGTAAGTGCGGTGGGAGGCGGTATAAGTCAGCAGCACGGCTGCCCCTCCGGGCAAATGGCCCGAGGGGAACAACTGCACGCTCAGTCCCCGGCGCAGTTCCACCGGCGACTGCCAGGGCAGTGCCTGACAGAAATGCGACTCCGGCTGCTGAGCCAGAGAGGGCCAGTTGAGCGGTAGCAGTCGCGCTGTCACTTCGCTGGCGTAAATTGGCAAGTGGGGGAAAGATTGATGGAGTGCTAGCAAACCTCTGGCGTGGTCGGAGTGGGCGTGGCTGCACACCACGAAATCGGCTGGCAGCGATCGATTTAGTGACGCTGACAGGGGTGAGACATCCTCTACACCGCAGTCGAGTAAAATGCGGTGCGGCCCCATTCGCACTAGCAGACAGACCCCTTCCTGTGCGTGGCCTGCGCCGTAAGGTAAACAATCGAGATCCATCACTGCGGTTAGCTCCCTCCTTTGCGCGAAACTTGCAGTATCGCCAGATTTCAACATCGATCGCGACTGCATTCATTCGATCTAGTTCAGTCCCGGACGCAGAAACCGGGTTTGATGGACGAAAAGACTTTGTTACCGCCCTCGCTCCCGGTAAAAAAAATCCGGTTTATCAAAGTTATGGTGTCTCAGCCCTGGAGTTAAATGTTTGCTCGCAGGCTCCGGCTCCCGTGCCAGGAAAGTAATTGCACTTAAAATTTGACGCACGACCGGGAAAGCGATTTTCCGAAGGCATTAGCCCTCGGGCAAAAGGCTTTCGACAAAGTTAATGCTACTGGTTCTGGCATCAAAAGTTACATTTTATTGCACCTTGTAAGAGCAGTGAACTCGATCTCATATTCTGAGTTTTAAACCTTTTTTCACAATTTGCGCCTGCTAAAAGCTAGTCTTTTTTATGAGAAGATTTTAATTCAGCAGCCCAAAGATGTTGACAAAACTTTACAAATCTTCATCTCTCGGGTTTTGAGGGCGGTGTATAGTCCAATAATCAAAACTTGAAGAACCGGAATCGTGGAGGCTAGCTGCTGCTGTCAGGGCAGATAGCGACTTTATGAGTTCGATCGGTCTCTTTGTAAAAGTTTGATACATTATTCTCAGCAAACCTTGTGGCTATCCAGGAGAGAGTTTAAATGGCTTTTGGACCTGCATCTCAATTGGGCGTTGCCCTATTTGAAGACACAGACCCCGTTCAGTTGTGGCCCGGACGCTCGGATGAGGAAGCCGCAACCGTAATTCAAGCAGTGTACCGACAAGTTTTGGGCAATGCTTACGTGATGGAAAGCGAACGGCTTGCTGTTCCCGAATCGCAGCTAAAACGCGGCGAAATTAGCGTCCGCGAGTTCGTGCGCCAAGTGGCAAAATCGGAGCTTTACCGCTCCCGGTTTTTTGACACTTGCCCGCGCTACCGCTATACCGAGCTGACTTTCAAGCACCTGTTAGGCAGAGCCCCTGAGGGCTACGACGAAACAAAGTATCACAGTGGCATCCTCGATACAAGCGGCTTCGAGGCTGATATCGATTCCTACATCGACAGCGACGAATACCAGAACGCTTACGGGGAAGACACAGTGCCGTATTACCGCGGTTACAAAACCCAAACAGGTAAGAACATGGTTGGGTTTACCTATATGTTCCAACTGCTGCGGGGTGCTTCCAGCAGCGACTTGAAAGGCAGTTTGGCCGGCAAGAGCCCCAAACTGTACAAGCACGTAATTCGCGAAACGCCCCTGGCCGTGATCGCTCCTTCGGGCGGCTCGGACGGCTGGTCGTTCCAAGACTCCCCCAGTGGCGCTCGGACTCGTCACGGAGCAGGTGCTGGCGAGGAAGGCAAGGTCTACCGGATCGAAGTTACGGCTTATCGATCGAATGTGGTCAACCGCGTCTCTAAATTCCGCCGCAGCAACCAAGTCTATCTGGTGCCTTTTGACAAATTGTCGCAAGAGTACCAGCGGATTCACCAAATGGGCGGCGTGATTGCTAGCATCACACCCGTGAGCTAGGTAACAGCAAAATGTCTGGGTAAGGTGCGCAATGCGCACCCTACAGGACTGGGTAAGGTGCGCGCTGCGCACCCTACATGACATTTATGGCGGATGAAATCTACTAGGGGAATTCAACTCAGTAGAAAAGCAGATTTTCAAAGGTTTTTTATCCACAGAATAAGGATGGGGAGACAGTAAAAATGGTCAGTACAGCACCAGCAGTAAAATTCGGAATCGATGCTTTTTCGGGAGGACCAGTTGAACTGTGGCCGACTAGCGGTTTGGAAGAGATCCAAATCGTCATGCGGGCAGCCTACCGGCAGGTTTTGGGCAACGCTCACGTGATGGAGAGCGAGCGTTTGACGAGTGCAGAATCTCAGTTGTGCGATCGTAGCATTTCCGTGCGCGACTTCGTGCGGGCGATCGCCAAATCAGAGATGTACCGCGCCCGTTTTTTTGAAACAGCTTCTCCTTACCGATTTGTCGAACTCAATTTCAAACATTTGTTAGGTCGAGCGCCTCAAGATCAAGCGGAGATTTCCGAGCACGTTCGCCTCTACAACGAGCACGGTTACGAAGCGGAAATTGACTCTTATCTTGATAGCAAAGAATATCAAGAGAACTTCGGCGAAAATACCGTACCTTTCTACCGCGCTGCTGTCAGCCAAGTCGGTCAAAAACAAGTCGGCTACAACCGGATGTTTGCTCTGTTCCGCGGCCCTGCGGAAACGGACAAAGATAAGGATTCTCAGCTAACTTATGCTGTGGCAACTAACAGCACCAGCAAGATTGTACCGCCGCTGTCTGGAGGCCGTGCTGGTGGTTATGCCGACGCTACTGAAAAGATGTTCAAGATTGTGGTGCAAGGTGCGAAGTACAACGGGCCTCGCCGCCGCAGCACAGTTGAGTATATTGTTCCCGGAAACAGAATGACACCGCAAATTCAGCGGATTAATCGGACGAGCGGCCGAATCGTCAGCATCACCGAAATTGGCTAATCGATCCTGAGTAATTGGTAAGGGAAATGGGTAAAAAAAGAGGATGAAGAAGAATGAATTCTGAATTCTCAAATTCTAATGGCCAATTACCAATAACCCGTGACTCGTTACCAGTTACTAACTACAAAATTGATGGAAAACTAGGAGAAAATCAAATGTCTTTATGGGCTGTGGAATCGACACCAGTGGAAATGCGACCGAATGCTACCGAAGATGATTTGCAAACAGTGATTCGGGCTGTTTACAAACAAGTCTTGGGCAATGCACACTTGATGGAGTACGATCGACTGACGAGTGCCGAATCGCTATTGCGCAATGGCGATATCAGCGTTAAGGGTTTTGTCAATTTGGTAGCAAAATCGGAGCTGTATCGATCGCTCTTTTTTGAGTCGAACTCTGCCTATCGGTTTATCGAACTCAATTATAAGCATTTGTTGGGTCGCGCACCGGCGGATCAATCGGAGATTTCCCAACACGTTATCACTTATAACGAGCAAGGATACGACGCTGAAATTGACTCTTATCTCGATAGCAACGAGTACAATGCAAATTTTGGCGAGAATACTGTTCCCTATCCCCGCAGCACTCGCAGCCAAGTTGGCAGCAAAAATGTTGCTTTCAATCGGATGTTTGCTTTGTACCGCGGCGATGCTACTAGCGATGCGGGCACTCAGGCAAAATTGATTGCCGATGTAGGTGCTAATCTCGCCACTAAAATCAAAGCTCCTGCCAGCGGTTCCGGTGCTTACAGCAATACTGGCAAGCGTTTTCGGATCTCGGCTGTCAAAGGCACGGGTGCGCGGAGGAAGGTGAGCAATGTAACTTATGAAGTTGGTTACAGCCAGCTATCTCAGAACATTCAGTATATCAATAAAAGCGGGGGAAAAATCCTCAGCATTACTGAGGTTGCTTAGATCGGTCACCGATCGTCAGTTATTGGTAATTGGTCATTGACTAAGTACAAATAACAGTTGACAGTACGGCAAGGATATGCAATGATACGCGGATGAAAATAC
Source organism: Microcoleus sp. F10-B2 (assembly GCF_036704965.1). NCBI lineage: Bacteria > Bacillati > Cyanobacteriota > Cyanophyceae > Oscillatoriales > Microcoleaceae > Microcoleus > Microcoleus sp. F10-B2. The sequence continues at coordinate 12,519 of NZ_JAUBTB010000067.1, forward strand.
TGTTAAATCAGTATTGAATCCGTGTATCTGCGTTAAAGACTCCAACTTAAAAATGGCGTTTTTAATTGGTGATTTTTAATTATTTGCCCAATTCCTTTCCCTCTTGCTTATTCCTTTTGCCTTCAATATAAAATGAACTTGAGTGAATTTATCGAGCGTTCAATTGGCAAATGGCGATCGCAACGAAGCGCTCACCATTTAGCATTCAGTCACTTTGAGGAAGTTCGTTCTAGAATTGAAATTGTAGGGCTGAATGGGGACGATCCAGAAGTAGTTGAGCTTTGTCAATCTTACAATATCGATCCGGCGACGGCGGCTCATCCTTTTCGGATGAGTTGGGAGGGGGAGTCGGATTGGGATGAGAAAGAGGTGCTCGAAGGAAGTTGCGTGCTCGTACCGGTGCCAAATGCAGAAAATCCGTCAGAGGGCAAATTGCTGCGCGATCGCGGGTATGCTGAGACAGTGCCTGCTGTTGGTCGCTACCAGTTGACAGAAGATGGAACTTTTATTTTAATCACAGAGTACGATCGCGCCGCTGCTGAAGAGCGAATTTGGTTCGGCACTCCCAATCTGCGCTTCCGTGTTTCGCTGATCAAAACAGGCGACGGTGCAGGTGTTACCACGGCTTCTTTTTCATCAGAAATCCGCTGTTTATCCTCTAATTAGTCATCAGTCATCAGTCACGGCTAATGGGCAATTACTTATTATTATTATTAGTCATCTGTCATCTGTCACGAATGCACGAATGCACGAATGACTGTTTTTTTGTTAAAGGTTGACTTCTTCTGTTAACATCCATCGGTTAAATCTTGTACACTCCTGCGTTGGGGAACTTCCTTCTTCCTTCAACTTCGCAATTATCAATTACCAATTACCCAATGACAAGTGAACTTATCGCCCTAGCTAGCTGGATGGCAGGGCATTTTAGCAACCAAAAGCAGGCAAGTGCCAATCCGCAAAGTTACGCTCACATTCGGGTTTTGTTTCGGCCTTTACCCTTTGAGTTTTTTGGCGGAATCGGTTTTTATTCCGAACAGGTTTATGACTACGATTTGTGGAATCCTTACCGTCAAGGAATTCACCGACTCGTCGAACAAGAAGGTCAAATTTATATAGAGAATTACGGCCTAAAAGATGGTATGCTGTATGCGGGTGCAGGGCGAGAATTAGATATTCTCAGGACTATTAAGCCGGATTGTATTGAACGGCGCTATAACTGTTCGATGGTATTTAAGAGAGATGGCGAAATGTTTCGAGGAAGTGTGGAGCCGGGGGACAAGTGTTTGATTAATCGCAAGGGATGCGAGACTTATTTAGTCAGTGATGTGGAATTGACAGAGCATACTTGGGCAAGTTTAGACCGAGGGATGGATGTTAATACTCGCGAGCAGGTTTGGGGTTCGACTGAGGGGCCTTTGCTGTTTGAAAAAGTCGAAAATTTTGCTAACGAATTGCCTGCGGTCACATTAGTCATATGAAAAAAACTGAATGGTTAATATATTATGTTGCCGCCATTAGCTAAAAAAAAAATGGAGTGCTGGATTCGGAGCCGGCATTTGATTTGTTCGGGAAACTTTTTGATATTTGAAACGTTAGAATATCCTACTATTGAAAGTTTTGGGGAGTGCATTGAGAGTTTGGGGGGGACTTTTATTTGCGTTCATCCGATTAATAAGGTTTGGATTGGCAATCACCGAAAAGTTATTTTGTATCAAGCTAAAGCGAGTTTGCACGCTCCTGAGTACGAGCTCAAACAATACTGGATTAAATACGGTAGTTTTTATACTAGGTTTGATGAACGCTGTTAGGGAAAAGAGTTACCCCCTTGATGATTCGGAGCTTGAAATTGCTACTGCACAAGCTCTCGTCCGAGCAGAAGCGGACTAAGAAATACAGGGGGTATTTAACGCGGATTTTGTATTCCTTCTTTCTAATGACTGATGACTTGTTGTTGAATTATTTGCTGCAAAACTTCGGGGGCGACGCAGCGGCGTTCGGAACTGTAAGTCATTAAGTTTACTCCGTTCATCATCCGCACTGTGCTGACGCGCACGCGGAAATCGTCGGTGATAAACCAGCAGCGTTCCTGACCTTGATTCTTTTCATATTCAGTGTCGATTGTCAATACTCCATCGGCAGCAAAATTGTATCTCCCGATAACTGGTATTCCTTCTACATAGCCTTGGTTGCGGAGGAATTTTCCAGATTGCGGATTGTTCGGCTCGGGAATATCTACTAGAATTGCTGCGTAATTTGGGTTTGGTTCTTTGTCTTTGGCGTCGAGAGTTGTCTGCCACATGAATGTAGCTCCGCCGACGGCTAGTGCTGGATTAACTCCTTGTTTGTCGCACAGTTCTTGGATTTTGGGGTGGTCTTTTTCCATGACTTGAATGATGAGATTTGATTCTCCTGACTCGTCTGCGGCGGCATCGAAGTGATGGACTGAACGCTGCGAAAACCAGGTTCCTTCGCTTTTGCGAAAGAAGTCCATCATTGTCATTGGCGGTTTAATTTTCATAGCGTTTGTGACCTTTGCTGATTTTTTACCAATTAGGTTTTCTCGATTTTACTAAATTTTATAAATTTTGATTGTAAAGTTTAGTAAGGGATGCCCAGAGTAGTTCTGGTCAAGGTATGATAATTTGAATTGAGGTATTTTTTTTAATGAAATGGTTAATTTAAAGATCGATCGCACAAATTCCGATTCGGAGATTTTACGGGCTTTCAAGTCGGGGCAAAGTTTGGCAGGGGCTGAGTTCCCGGACGCTGATTTGAGCGGGATTGAATTGTACGATAGCGATTTGAGCGGTGCAAACCTCAGCGGTGCAAACCTCAGCGGTGCTAGTTTAATTGGCGCTAACCTCAGCGGTGCTAATTTGAGCGGTGCTAATCTGGTTGAGGCTGATTTGCGGGGCGCTAATTTGCAAGGTGCGATTTTGAAGTCTGCTGCTTTGCAAAACAGTTGTTTGTGCAGGGCTGATTTGCGGAATGCTAATTTGAGTGAGGCTGATTTGAACGGCTCGAAATTGCAAGTTGCTCTCTACGACTCGCTGACAGTTTGGCCCTCGGGTTTTAGATACAAAAGTTGCGGGGCTGTGGGGCCGGGAGCTCTGTTGAGCGGGGCTTTTTTGAATACGGCTAATTTGCGGTTTGTGGATTTGAGCGGTGCTAATTTGCTGGGCGCTTACTTGAGCGGGGCTGATTTGACTGGTGCTAATCTGCAAGGTGCGGGTTTGAGCGGTGCTAATTTGCGGATGGCTTTTCTGACAGGTGCTTGCTTGCGGGATGCGCGGTTAAATGGTGCGGAATTGCAGGGAGTTGATTTTCGAGCGGCTGATTTGACTGGTGCTAGTTTCGATCACGTTACTAGCATTGAAGGTGCGGATTTTACAGGGGTTCGGGGACTTGGCGAGGCGGCGAGGGCGATGCTTTCTCACCGGAGTTCGGAGGAGTTGGATAGTTGGAATTCTTATACTAGAACTACTACTCGCGAAAGTTTGAATTGCGAGAGTGTTTAATTGTTTGGTATGTTGCCCTTGAATAGTACCCGATCGCAATTAAAGCTGAAATGAGGAGCGATCGCAAAAACCCGGTTTTCTTAATAAAAAATCGGGTTTTTTTGATTTGGCATTAATCGCAAAATTTGCTAGCCCTGGTCGCAAATGACACTCGCAATTGAGATAATGCCCGACGAGCAAAAGAGCATCTCATTTTCGCAAAAAGGATTTTTTTTACAGTGCGAGCGTCCCCGCTCGCGATGATTATACACCTCGCGAGCGGGGACGCTCGCACTACAAATGGAAAAGAGAGATGCACCCGACGAGCAATCGCTGTCGGCGACAAATATTCTGTAGGAAAAAAACTTGACATCAGCGGGTCATAGAAAGTAAGAATAAATAACAGCCATAAAAAAAAGAGGTTTTATGTTTGATTCGCGATCGGCGATCGGCAAGTATGACATTAATAAGTTGCTATCCCTAAAACAATTTCGGCTAAAATACATCCGGTAAAATACGGAGGATATATGAGTTTTTTGCAATCTAAAATCTAAAATCTAAAATCTAAAATCTAAAATCTAAAATGGCATAACTCATGGCAACAGCTATTCTCGACCTGGAAATCTCGAAACTCCCGCCAGAAATTACGGTTGAGGAGCGTTACAGCAAAGCCTTAGTTTTAATTCGACTGGACGGAAAACCGATCGGTCAAGCTCTACTTTCGGTAGTCGGAGGTCGCATTGAGGGAGATCAATTGCGGGAAACACTGATAAATGCAGCGGGCGAGAACCTTTGGAAAAATTTGCTCTACGATGCCCTCGCATGGGACGAACGCGGGCCCGTGCAGCCAATGCCGATCGCCACAGTAGCGGTTTGCACGCGCGATCGCCCGGAAGATTTGCGGCGATGTCTAGAAGCGTTTATGCGGCTCCCCGACGACGGTCAGGAATACTTAGTAATTGACAATTGTCCCAGCACGGACGCTACCAAGGAACTGGTCAAAAATTACCCAAAAGTGCGCTATGTGCGCGAAGACCTACCGGGCTCCAGCGCAGCCCGCAACCGAGCTTTACGCGAAGCTAAACATGAATTCGTAGCCTTTACAGATGACGATGCCGCCCCCGATCCGAACTGGCTGCGATCGCTCTTGTGGAATTTTAGCGATCCGCGAGTTATGTGCGTCACGGGGCTGGTGATGCCCTTGGAACTGGAAACCGAAGCGCAAGAATGGTTCGAGCGCTACACCCCCCACGGGCGGGGCTTCGAGCGCCGAGTTTTTGACGGGGCGCACTGCAATCCTCTGATAGTGCATCTGGTGGGAGTTTCTGCGAGTATGGCTTTGCGGAAAAGTTCGATCGACTTTATCGGCTTCTTTGACGAGGCTTTGGGGCCGGGAACGCCCACTGCCAACGGGGAAGACTGCGAACTGTTTGCCCGCATTTTGTGCGCCGGCTACCGCATGGTTTACGAACCGAGGGCCTTGAGTTGGCACCGCCACCGGCGCACATGGGAAGAACTGCGAAACACGCTCCAAGGCTACGCAATGGGAGTCTATGCTTTCTGGACGCAACTATTTGTGGTCAACAGAGAATTCAGCGTGCTTATGTTAGCCTTGTCATGGCTGTGGTACAAACAAATTCCTGAACTAATTGCTTCTTTGCGAAAGCAACCGGATTCTGTTCCTAGTGATTTGCTTTTGGCTCAATTACGGGGCTGCATTAGCGGCCCGAAGGCTTATTTTGTGTCTCGCAAGTGGTTGCAAAAAATTAAGGAAGAAATTATTAGTTAGTTGTGATTGGTTATTTGTTAGTTGTTATTTGTTAAGAAGGCCCTCTTTTCCCTTCCCGATCCCTCCGCTTCGCTCTGCCCAATTCCCAATGTAAATATGGAAAATCTAACATTTAGCATCATTCTTATAACTCACAACCGAAGTTCTTCGCTGCGGCGGGCTTTAGATGCTCTGCAATCACAGACTTATCCGATGAACCTCATCGAAGTCAGGGTAGTCGTAGATAGCTGCATTGACGATACTTTAACAATGTTAAAAGACTACAAAGCTCCTTTTAAAATGCACACAATTGAGGCAAACTGCCGGAGTGTGGGTATGTCTCGCAATATTGGAGCAGCCGAGGCTACTGGACAACTGCTGTTGTTTCTGGACGATGACATTGAAGCAATGCCGTGTTTAGTCGAAAACCACGGGCGCGTTCATCGAGAACGTCCGGGCTGCGCCGCGATCGGTCCTTATCCGCCAAAGTTGCAATCCAGGACTAATTTTTTTGACGTAGAAGTGCGGACTTGGTGGGAGGAAAAGTTTTACCAGATGAGCAAGCCGACTCACCGGTACACTTATCAAGATTTGCTCTGTGGCAACCTTTCTATTGATAGAAAACTGTTTGCTGGTACCGGAGGCTTCGATTCTGCCTTCGGCCCGGGTACTGCCTATGAAGATTACGAGTTCGCCTTGCGCTTGCTCAAAGCAAATGTACCTTTTGCGGTGGCACCGGATGCAGTCGGGTATCACTACGAACACGAAACTAACAACCTCGATCGCTCTTTTGGCAGAGCTCGCGCGGAAGGGCGTTCGGATGTTTTGATCGGTCAGCGGCATCCGGAAATGAGACCGACGCTGCACATAAAAGACTACGAAACTCCTGATTCGCTGGTCAATAAAATTTTGGTCGCGATCGTATTTTTCTGGCCGGCAGCCTTAGATGTGCTGGCTGTCGGACTGAGAAAATCCCTTGACTGGCTTCAATACATGGGGATGCGGGGTAGTTGGCGGTGGCTGCGGACTAAACTACTGGCTTACTCGTACTTGCGGGGAGTGATGGATCAGTTAAAAACCCGATCGGCTCTTTCTAGTTTTATGCAAGAAGGAACGGCTAGCGGCGATTTGGGCAGACATGAAATTGAAATCGATTTGCAGGAAGGTTGGGAAGCAGCAGAACGAATCATTGACGAGAAAAAACCCGATGGCATTTACCTCCGTTACGGTGAACTGTCAGTCGGTCACGTCACTCCCAAATTCGGTGTAGAGCCTCTGCGGGGCGCTCACTTGCGATCGATTCTGGCGCTTGACTTTGCCGAACCCCTGGCTCGGGCGATCGCGGTTAAAGGTATGCCCAAAAGTGCTGCTCATGCTGAGCCTAGCTTAGTTGACAACACCCTACTTCAACATCTACAGTTATTTACAGTATTGGAAAAAAAACAACTGAAAAATCATTCCTAGAAATGACATAATTAGGCTGGATAAGCAACAAAAAATAGAGGTGTAATGAAGCCTTGAAGTAAGTATAAATAAATAGAAATTGAACTAAAATAAATTACAAGGGTAATTATGGCAATAAAATTGATTGAAGCTGATTTTTTAGAACCAATTGCTGACAAGCTGACCCTGGTGCAGACTCAGAATTTGGTTAAGATTCAGCCCTGGGAGGCATCTGGGCGAGAACTTCAGATAAGTAAGTCTGTGGGAAAAAACACAACTGTGTTAAGAAAAATAAATGAGGCTGAAACCCTCTTCCCTCCTGCCTTCTGCCTTCTGCCTCCTGCCTCATTCCAACTACAAATATTTACGCCGTTCTACTTAGTTGCCGGAGGTGTGCGGTGAGAAATGCGGGAACGCTGCTTTATCGGCGCAAAATGGCTCATTGGTTCGATTTGCTGCGGGTGTTGGTCGATCGCGATATGAAATTACTTTACAAGCGATCGACCTTGGGGATTGCTTGGACTTTAATCAGTCCGCTGTTACAGTTGGCTGTATTTTCCTTTTTGTTTCGCTCTGTCGTACCGCTGAATATTCCCAAATTTTCTTCCTTTGCTTTCAGCGGTTTGTTAATCTGGAGTTGGTCTCAAACGGCATTATTTAAATCAACGGGATTAATTACCACTAATAAGGCACTAATCAGGCAGCCAAATTTCCCCACGGCAATTTTGCCGGTAGTCACGACGATGACTGGCCTAATTCACTTTGTGTTAGCTTTGCCGGTGTTAATTATCTTTCTGGCAATAGATGGCGTCCATCTCAATTCAGTGCTACTTTTGTTGCCGCTGCTGATGATTATTCAGTTTTTTTTGACAGTTAGTTTTGCTTATCCCCTTGCCGCTTTGAATGTCACTTTTCGCGACACTCAGCACACTTTGGGAGTAGTTTTGCAGATGATGTTTTACCTAACTCCGATTTTCTACGACATCAACAGCGTACCGGAAAAATTTAAGATTTTTTATTACTTAAATCCCATGGTGTCGCTGATTGAAGCTTACCGCGCCATACTTCTCAAAGGTATGCAGCCGGATTGGCCGGCTTTGTTAATTTTGAGCTTGGCTGTGGCGGCTATTTTGCCCATCGGACTGGGAATTTTTAGACGGCAAAGCGATCACTTTGTGGAGGAATTGTAAATGCGTGAAGCAATTATTGTCAAGGGTTTGGGTAAGCGTTTTAACCGCTACTCGACCGCAAGACCTTATACGATTATGGAGGCCGCTTTGTCCGGTTGGTGGAAGCTGAAGCCGGAGGCGAGTTTTTGGGCGCTGCGGAATATAAATTTTACTGTTTCTCCTGGGGAAATGCTGGGAATTCTTGGCAAGAATGGCGCGGGAAAATCAACGCTGCTGCAACTTGTCGGCGGGATCGGTCACGCTGAGGAAGGAACTATTAAAGTTAACGGCAGAATTGGCGGTTTGTTAGATTTGGGTGCGGGTTTTCACACGGATCTAACGGGTAGAGAAAACGTGTTTGTGGGTGCAGTGGTGGCCGGTTTGACTCGCCGGGAAGTGGCGCGCCGGTTTGACGATATTGTGGAATTTGCAGAGTTAAAACAGTTTATTGACAGCCCGATGCGGACTTACAGTACGGGGATGAAAATGCGGCTGGCTTTTTCGGTGGCGGTGCATACCGATCCAGAAGTGCTGTTAGTTGATGAACATTTGTCGGTTGGTGATGTGGCTTTTCAAACTAAATGTTTGAACAAGATAACTGAGTTTAAGAATCAAGGATGTGCGATTGTTTTGATTTCTCACACTGCGTCGCAAATTCAGAAAATGTGCGATCGGGCTTTGTGGCTGAAATCAGGTGAAATCGTGGCTTATGGGGAACCGGAAGTGGTAGTCGGTCAGTATTTGTCAGAAATGCGATCGTCCACAGAAAATCGCACTCCCCTGCGTGCTGCTGAAGCTACAAGTAGCGGCTCGCCACTGCGAGGTAATCAGAATCGCTTCGGTTCTTTGGAAGTAGAAATTACCGATGTTCAAGTGTTGCCAGATTCAGAAATAGATAGCGGTGATGCTATTAGCATTGAAATCTATTATTCGGTGTCGCAGGACATTTCGGCTGCTATTTTTGCCGTGACAATCAGCAGGGATGATGGTCAAAGTTGTTTTGAGACTAATACTAATCAAATGGGCAGACTGCTGCCGCTTGTGAAAGGTAAAGGCAAAATCCGGCTGCAAATAGACAGGCTGGATTTAGGAAACGGTCAGTATTACGTGAATGCTGGGGTTTACGAGGAAACTTTGGCTTACGCCTACGATTATCATTGGCAGGTTTATCCGCTGTACGTGCGATCGACTGTAAACCAAAAAACGATTCTTTGTCCGCCGTACCGCTGGGAATTTGAGGGCAAAATGCCGCTTTTGGATTTAGCCGAACCAGCCGCTGCAACTTACGATTTGGATAAGAATCATCCAGGCTACGCCAAGATTTTGACTCAGTTGGAAAACAAGCAAAAACCTGACTTTTTAATAATTGGCGCTCAAAACTGCGGCACGGAATATTTATACAGCCATCTCGAAAATCACTTGCAAATTATCAAAGAAGGTTCCCGGGACATTCACTTTTTTGATTTAAATTTTGAGCGCGGTGTTAATTGGTATAACAAACAGTTGACTCGCAGTGTAACTGGTGAAAAGGTATTGCTGTGGGAGATGACTCCTTACTATATTTATCATCCTTTGGTGGCGGAGCGAGTTTACAAGTGTTTCCCCGATGTTAAGCTGATTGTGATGCTGCGAAACCCGGTAAAACGAGCGTGGATGCACTATCATTTAGAAGTGGCGAATGGCTGTGAAAAGTTGGATTTTGAAAAGGCGATCGCTTCTGAACCTGATAGACTCAAAGGTGAGATTGAAAAAATTAAAGCCAATGAAAATTATTACAGTTTTAATCACCAGCATTATTCCTATTTAGCGCGGGGAATTTATGTAGAACAAATCAAAAATTGGCTCGATTATTTTCCGAGAGAACAGTTGCTAATTATCAAAAGCGAAGATTTTCACGCAGATACAGGCAAAGTATTTTCGGAAGTATTAAAGTTTTTGGATGTTAGTGCGAGTTCAAGTAAAGAATATGAAATTAATTATGTCGATGAATACAGCCAAATGCCACCGGAAATCGAACGAGAATTGACTGATTATTTCAAACCTTACAATCAGAAGCTTTCGGATTTGTTGAAAGAAAACTTTAATTGGAGTTAGGAAAAAAGTTTTGAGCCCAGATAGGAATACAAAAGAGAAAGGTTTACAAATGATTTATAACAAATACAGCAGATTCCACGTTTATGAAGGACACCCGCCTATCGATATCCCGCCGTAGGGACACGGCAGTGCCGTGTCCCTACTTCATAAACCTGGAATACGCTGTAATACATGAATCAGAGCTGTTTCTTCTCTTCATCTGTGCAGTTAGCGCTCTCTGCTTTTAATCAAAAAAAATCTAATTCACAAACCATTTATCAGCTATAAAAATGAAACGGATATTTTTAGTAGGATCTCCGAGAAGCGGCACAACCATGCTTCAAAGTTTATTGGCTGCTCATCCTGAAGTTATTTCTTTTCCTGAATCTAAGTTTTTTCACTATTTACTGTACAAGAAGTTTGCGGGAAAGTTCCCAGGTAGGCTGGAAGCTTTTTTTAAGGATGAGATTCATCGCCCTGAACTTTTGCAAGGTTTTGATGATAGTCAAACTGTAGGAACTAAAGTTAGTTGGTTTGTCGGAGTTTTGGATGGTTTGGCGGCGGAACAAAACAAAAGCATTTGGTTGGAAAAAACGCCGGAACACATATATTTTATTGATGACATAGAGCGATTTTTACCGGATGCGAAATTCATACATATTTTGCGAAACGGCATGGATACAATAGCTTCTCTGCATGAGGCTACTAGGAGTTCTCATGATTTGTGGGGGCCTGGTTGGGATTTAAACCACTGTATCGATCGCTGGAAACAGGCGATGTTAATTAGTCACAAATATGCTAATAAATCCAATCATATATTAGTCAATTATGAGGAAATTCTCGATAATAAGGTCAAAAAGTTAGAAAACCTTTGTCATTTTATGGGCGTTGAATATGATGGCAAAATGCTGGAATCTTATAAAGAAACAGCAGCTAGTCTCAGTTTGAATTTACCTTGGCACCAAGGGATTGAGAGAGAGGTAAAAAGTAGTAATGTTCACAAATATCATAAAATTTTCACGAGAAATGAAATTAAAGATATTTTAGATAAGATTAAGCGAGTCAACGGTGAAATTGCCTGGAAAGTTACGGTAGAAGTGAGCGAACCAATTTCGGATATTTGCAATCTTCCGCAAATATACGATCGCCTGTGCTGTACGATCGAACTCGAAGGAATTAAACTCGGTATTCTTGAATTGCCAGTCTGCGATGGCACCGTTGCCGGTGCGGTGTTGGCGGATGCGATCGCAGCCCAGTTTGCTTGGCAAATTCTCGATCGCTTTTTTCAACGCAATCGCTGCGAAAAAGGTAATAGATTGTGGGAAACTTTGCTGGAACCATTCCACAAGAAAAATGACTGGATGCTATTTTTGCAAGAATTATGGGGGCGTCCGCATTGGCATTTAGAGGATTTCTACAAGCCAGAAATAGCCGAAGAAGTCCCAACAATTACGCTCGAAAAAGATTTAATTGCTCTGGAAGTTAGCGAGGAATTTGCTAATATAAAAGTTGAGCTTGATGAAATTGACGTGCTGGTGAAAGTAGGTGGCGTTGCTGTCGGTATTGTCACGGTTGCGGTGGAAAATAATTTTGTTTCTGCTCAAAAATTGCGATCGACAATTACTCGAAATAGCGGTTTTGAGTTGTGCGTCGCCGCCGTGCGAGAAGCTTTGTTGGGAAAACCGCTCAACGGCAAGCAATCGCTACGATCGCGCCTAGCCTCTTGTGCTCAACAAAGGTCAAATTTGCCCGACAGTTTAAATGCAGCGGGTGCTGGGGGCATTTACCCGCCAAATGCGGTGATGTTCGGCAGGCGATCGGGTGCGATCGGGACGAGTGTCAGCCGCCGGGCAGCATTCCCGGCGGCGGCGCTGCGGGAAATCGCGTCAGCGGCGGCAATTGCGGGGGAAACAACAATGCAAATTGCCTCAGAAAACGAGCTTCCAAAGCAAGTATTTTACGCACCGGAAATTATTGGGCGAAAATCGCCGTATGGGGAAGTTTTTCACTCGGTGAAACCTCAAGTTTCTAACAATCATAGCGTTACACAAACGCTGCCCATTCTCGCCTACCGTCGCATTTCTCCTGAGGGTTTAGACGCAGTTACTCCGCAGGTTTTGGAACAACAGTTGCAGTATTTGAAAGACCGTGCTTATTATAGTGCGAGTTGGGAAGATTGGCGAAGTGCGAAACTGGATAAAACTCCTTTACCCGGTAAAGCTGTATTGATGACTTTTGACGGTGGCTATCTCGACTTTTTCCAATATGCTTGGCCTCTGCTAAAACGCTTTGATTTTACAGCGACTGTTTTTCTGGTAGCGGAGTCGATAGGAAAGACAAATAGTTGGGAAAAAGCCGAATTTGAAGAAGTGCAGTTAATGGGATGGCCGGAAATTCACCAACTGCGGGATGCAGGGATTGAATTCGGTTCTATGTCTGCTACTTATCAACCTCTAACTGCATTGTCGCCGACAGAAATTGTGCGGGAGGGGGCAAAATCCCGTGCTATCTTGGAAGGGGGATTAGAGAAATCTGTTAAATGTTTTGCTTATCCTTACGGGGATGTCGATCCAATTGTAGCCCATTTAATTGGAGCGAGTGGGTATACTTTTGGTGTATCCTATAGATCAAAATTTAGCAGTTTTGACGATTCTCTATTGTCGCTGCCGCGCATTAAAGTTACAGCAGAAAATTTTTTATGGCAATTAGGTTTGTAGGGTGAGTCAGCCAGCGATATTTTTCCCTCAACTAACAACTTCTCAACTGACGCACCTTACAAGTGAAATTGCTTAATCAATCCCTGGATTTTTCGCTGCAAATAACCGCCTAACCCTCTGGAAATTTTCTCAAACTTATAATAAAATAAAATATCCATAACATCTTCAGTTTTCATATACTTTAAATAAGAAATCATTTTATCGGTCAGTTCATCATTAACATCATCGATATATTTTCTCACAGCCAACCTTTCCGAAATATTCCATTTTTTATCAAACTTGCGGTGCATTTCCGTCTCATAATCCCGAAAATCTGAGATTTTTCCCTCCAAATACCTTTGAATATATTTCCCCGCAATTTCCGCACCATCCATCCCGTGTCTAATCCCTTCGCCACCCAAAAAATTTACTGTCGAGACAGTATCGCCGATCGCAATTATATTATTTTTACAATAAATATCCTTCAAACCAGGACTGTACTTCAGCGTCGAACCGTGTTTGTCAATAACTTTATAATTTTTAGACTTCAGATATTCATCAATCAGTAAATCAATATATTTTTTCAGCGGTGACAAATGCCTCAACGTTTTCGGATCTAAAAAAATGCGGCCCGCACCAACTTTCAGCCTGTTTTGTTCCATTGGGAATATCCAGGAATAACCCTTTGGCATCCATTTATCGCCCAAAAAGAAGATTAAATCACCCTTGTATTTATTGTAAACTTCCGGCTCTACTTCAATTAAATATTCGATTCCGGTTCCCGACAAAAAATCGGGCTTATCCTTCTCTCTTTCGTACATAATCGCCCTAGCAAAGCCAGTAGCATCAACCAATACTTTCGTACTAACATTGATAGTTTGACCGTCGGATAACTGTTTAAACTCTACTGTTGTTTCGCCCTTGGCTTGTAAATGTCCGGTGTAGCGATAACCAAGCCAAACTTCACCGCCAAATCGCTCAACTTCGCTGGCCAAAAATGCTCTAAATTTAGCAAAATTGAGAACAACACCTAAGCTTTCGGGAGACTCCCAAGTTTGACTGACTTTGCTAGTTTCAATAGTTAGTTTGTGCCAAAAACTGCCGATAACGGATTCGGGTAAATCGAATTTAGAGAGGGTTTCTAGAGGCGTGGCGGCGCTAGAAAAGTCATTTTTATTAAAGTTGTCGTTTTGCTCTGCAAGCAAGACTTTGTGACCGGATTTGGCTAGGATTCTCGCGCAGTGACCGCCTGCTGGGCCTGCTCCTACTATTACTATGTCAAAACTTTTTAAATTCATTTTACTTTTAACACGCTTCCAATGTCAAAATACCCGCAGACATATCAACTACTAACCGCCGAGTTTTCAGCCACTGGCGGCCGATTAAAATTTCCGGTACTCCGTCACCCACATGAACGGGAATCTCAAACTCTTGCTCATCTATGCGTACTTTTCCTGCATAAAGATCGAAATCAAATTCTCCCTTTGCTGTCCGCATTTCTTGTCGCCTAATATAAATCCAATCAAGTCCCTCGAAATCTTGCTCGTCGATTGCTAACCAGCCAGAAAAACCTGTATCTAGCAGAGCATCAACAGGTAATTATAAGCCGTTACTAGCAATCAATTCAACTTCAAAAAATAGCTCGTCCTCATCACCAAATCTTCCTTCAATCATATTGAGCCGCACGCCCCTGTATTGTTGATGCGGAAAAGGTAGGGGATAGCATTTGGGTGTTTCTGGCGACACATTTTGGTAGCCGCCATATCGTCCTTGTCGATAAAATATTCCCCGCTATCAGGTTCAACCGCCATGTACCAGTTGTAGTGAGTGTCAATTAATTCTGGTTTAAGGCGATCGAAAATTACTTTGCAACGCTTGCGAAATGCCGCTCTTTCGGCTCGCCACTGGGCTTTTTTTTCTTCTGACCACTGAATCTCTGGGAACAGTCTTCCCCGCCGCACGGTACGATTTGGTTTCACGTTAGTCATTGTTTTTTCTCCGTTGTCCTCAAATCTTCCTTCAATCATGCTGCTCTTTCACTGTCATAGATCGAATATCGAAGAGTAAGGTGCGCTAGGCGCACCCTACAATTCTAGCTATTTCACGCTAACGGGTGACTGTTTGCGGCTGAAGGTTGCCAAAATGCGATCGGCCATTTGCGACGGATTTAATCCTAAACTGGCAAAGGATTGCTCAGGCGTTGCATGATCTACCAATGTATCTGGCACCCCAAGCCGCATCACGGGCACGACAACATTATTGTCTAGCAAAGCTTCGGCTACTGCTGAACCGAAACCGCCCATCAAACAGCCTTCTTCCATTGTTACAACTCGCCCGATTCGCTGTGCCAAAGGCAAGATTAATTCGGTATCTAAGGGCTTGACAAAACGCGCATTGATGACCGTTGCTTCTATGCCGTGTTCGCTCAACATCTCCGCGGTTTGCATTGCCGGATAAACCATTGAACCGTAACCTAGTATTAGCAAGTCGTCGCCGTTGCGGAGGATTTCGCCTTTGCCGATCGGCAATTCTTCCCAACCTTCCTCCATCAGAGGCACGCCGTAACCGTTGCCGCGCGGGTAACGCATGGCGATCGGGCCGCTGGTGTGATTGATTCCGGTGACTACCATCCGCTGCAATTCTGCCTCGTCTTTGGGTGCCATAATTGTCATATTTGGCAGACAGCGCAAGTAGGAAATATCGTACATTCCTTGGTGGGTGGGGCCGTCAGCACCGACAATGCCGGCGCGATCCAAACAGAAGAAAACGGGCAAATTTTGGATGCAGACATCGTGAACTATTTGGTCGTATCCCCGCTGCAAAAATGTCGAGTAAATTGCTACAACCGGGCGCATTCCTTCGCAGGCTAAACCAGCCGATAAAGTTACGGCGTGCTGTTCGGCAATGCCGACATCGATGTATTGTTTCGGCAGTTTTTCCTGAAGTTTGTCAAGGCCTGTTCCGGTTGCCATTGCAGCGGTAATACCGACAATTTTGGGATTGTTTTCTGCTAGCTTGACCAGGGCGTGGGTAAAGACTTTCGAGTAAGCTGGAGGCTTGGGTTTGGTGGAGGGAATGCCTTTGCCGGTGGCTAAGTTAAAGGGATTTTGGGCGTGATATCCTACTTGGTCTTTTTCGGCGATCGCGTATCCTTTGCCCTTCACAGTCACAACGTGAACTAGCACCGGGCCTTGGATGGTATGACCTTGTTTGAAAGTGGCAATTAATTCTGCCAAATTGTGTCCGTCTACCGGGCCCATGTAGGTAAAGCCCAATTCTTCAATTACGGCTCCAACTTTGGAAACTGCCAAGCGTTTCATGCTTTCTTTGAGGCGTTCCATTTCTGGGGTAAAAGTTTCGCCGACAAAGGGAATGTGTTTGAATTGTTCCTCTAAGTTATCTTTGAGAAATTGCACCGGCTGCGAGAGTCGCATCTTGTTCAAATAGCGGGTAATCGCGCCGACATTGGGCGAGATTGACATCTCGTTGTCGTTGAGCACTACCATCAGATTGGTTTTCGGCATATGGCCCGCGTGGTTGATTGCTTCGAGTGCCATGCCGCCAGTCAATGCACCGTCGCCGATGACTGCTACTGTTTTAAAGTTTTCGCCTTTGAGGTCGCGCGCCATCGCCATTCCTAGGGCTGCGGAAATGCTCGTAGAAGCGTGGCCAGCACCAAAATGGTCAAATTTGCTCTCGCAGCGCTTGAGATAGCCTGCAACGCCGTCTTTTTGGCGCAGGGTGTGGAATTCGTTGTAGCGGCCGGTTATCAATTTGTGAGGATAAGCTTGGTGGCCGACATCCCAGGTAACTTTGTCGCGATCGAGGTCGAGTGTTTGGTAGAGTGCTAAAGTCAGTTCCACTACACCCAGTCCGGGACCGAGGTGGCCGCCAGTGGCAGCTACAGTTTCTAAATGCTTTTCTCGAATTTGTCGGGCAATTTGTTCGAGTTGATGAATCGAGAGGCCGTGTAATTGGTTTGGGTGAGTCAGTTCGCTCAGATGCATATTTTAAAATCTTGCTCCTGTGAATCAGGACGAATCCTTAACAGCTATAGGTTGAGCCTGCGACGTTGGGGACGCGCAAACGTTAGAATAGTTTAGCTGTTATTTGGGAAAAACTGTGAGGCGTAAGATTTTTGTTATTTTTGACCTGGTAATTATAGTTAATAAATTGTGCGCCGTCAAGATAAAAAAAGCTTATGTTGTTAGTTGCTAATGGCTTGTTGTTAGCTGCATGGAGATTCTTAAGCATTTAAAGCTAATTAAGCCCACTAAAAAAAATAGAATACTCAGATACCCCACTTCTTAAAGAAGTCGGGTATCTAACAGAAGAACGTTGACGTTTAATTAGAGCGACTTACTTTCTTTTTGTCAGGAAGGGACGAGATCCCTTTTCTATTTATCGGTTTTCCAGTTAAAAGAAAAAAGGATCTCGCTCCCATCAATTACAACATTCGTTCGCAATTAGCCGATCGCACTTCTGGCAATTTCTCGACCCCTGTCGTATCAAATACGATCGCGTGTTTGGCCGCCGGCAACAACCGCCGTAAAATTTGCATATATCCCTCAGCATCGCCCCGGCGGTGGAACCTAGCCACAACCAATCGCTGCATATTTGGCAATTGCCGCACGATACACCAGGGATGAGTGTTTAATTTGGGCTTTGATGTTGGTATCATAGGGTAATCCTTCCCCACGTTCGTGGGGTGTGGTAGAAAAGGCGATCGCCCTTAAGTTTTCGAGGCTAGGAGGGCGATCGTTTTCAGTGTACATAGATATTATCTGTTGCATACGCATCAATGTCAAGTTAAAACATGGGATACGTGAGACTGCGGATTCGAGAACTAGCTGAGAAGAGGGGTTGGAGCCTAAAGCAAGTTGCGGATCACTCAGGAGTGAATTACAACACTGTCAGAAGCTACGTTCAGCGCGATACCTTAAACACAGTCGATCTCTCTGCTGTCTACAAAATAGCCCGCGCCTTCGATGTAACAATGGAAGATTTGGTCGAGATTTTGGAAGATTGAGGACGTACTAATGGGGCGAGTTAGGCTAAAAATTAGAGAGTTGGCAGAAGAAAAGGGCTCGACGCTGCAAGACGTGGCCGATCGCTCAGGGGTTAATTACAACACGGTCAAGGGCTATGCTAGACGGGATGATGGCATGAGTACGGTTGACCTTAGCGCCGTTCAAAAGATCGCCCTTGCTTTTGACGTAATGATTGAAGATTTGGTCGAGTTTTTGGAATAGTAGGGGCGATCGCACTAATGGGCTACGTTAGACTGCGGATTCGAGAACTAGCTGAGCAAAGAGGTTGGACGTTCAAAGAAGTTGCCGATCGATCGGGAGTAAACTACAACACGGTAAAAAGCTACGGGAGGCGGGATGCTTTGAACACAGTCGATCTCTCTGCTGTCTACAAAATAGCCCGCGCCTTCGACGTGACGATGGAAGATTTGGTTGAGATTTTGGAAGATTAAGGGGCAGAATGAAGATGCGATTCCTTCCGGGTAAAAGATAACCTACTTCTTCCTTCTGCTTCCTCCTTCTTCCTTCGCGTCTTTGGTGTCTTCGCGGTTCAACAATATAGACCGTATTGGTGCTAGACTCGCGTTTGACTTTGCAAAATTTCCTCCAACAGCCGCTCTTGACTTTTCGCCGGTTCTTTGCAAGTCAAACACTCGCAAACTAACCCGACAACACCTTCAGGCAAATCAGCCTCAATCTGACAGACAGCAGTGGGATAATACTGGGAAATCAAGCCAGAAATTCGATCGGGTGACGTGCGAATCAAGGTAGAATGCTGATACCAGTCGATCGCCGAAAGTAGACTCGGACAAGCTTGCGGAGCATCTTGTACAATACTGCTGAAAGCTTGCAAACCTTGCTCCGCGCGATCGAGATATTCCAAATTTTGCCCCAACAGTGCGAGACGAACCAAAGAGGCGATCGCAATTCCATTCGCCGCCGGAGTTGCATTGTCTATATAGCTGCGTTCCCGTACCAACAAATCTCCGCTAGCATCCTTAGCAGTATTGTAATATCCTCCCAATTCCACGCTCCACAAAAACTCATCAAACTCTTCTTGCACCTGCACAGATTTCTCCAACCAAAACTGAGAATTCGGCAACTGTTTTCCCTCTTCCCCGTTGCCTAAAGTCAAACTCGCTTGGTGCAAATCCAACAAAGCTTTCACAAACAAAGCATAATCTTCCGACTGCGCGGTTACAGCAGATTGTCCGTCATAATTCAACCGCTGAAACCGCCCATCCGTCCACTGATTGTCTAAAATAAACTTAGCCGCTTTCACAGCTAATTCCAGATATTCCCAATTTCCAAAAACCGCTGCAGCGCGGGCTAAGCCCGAAATCATTAAGCTATTCCAAGCAGCAATCATTTTCGTGTCAGTAACTGCGGGAATTCTACCCGGCCAACTTTCGTTTTTAGCTTCTTGATTGTTGCGGGCTGGGGGAAAGGTTTTTACAGTATCGGGATTGCCACCGTAGCGAACAGCAAAGAGTTTAGCCAAAGCCGTTTCTACCGTGTCGCTCAGTTTTCCCGGATGGCGGCGCTGCAATACATTTTGACCTTCAAAATTGCCGCTGCGACTAACAGTAAACTGTGCTTTAATTTCCGTTAATTCCTCAGCAGTTAATAGCTGTTCCAGTTCGGCATAAGTCCAGACATAAAATGCTCCTTCTTCCGGTTCTGACCCCCCCGTTGCCCCCCCTTGGTAAGGGGGGGTTGAATTTTCTGCCCCCCCTTGGTAAGGGGGGGTTGGGGGGGTAAAGCTGTCAGCATCCTGTGCGGCATAAAAATAGCCTGTTGGCGCGGTCATTTCTCGCTTCAACCATTCTACTGTTCCCGCGATCGCAGTTTCAAAAGCGGGTTCTTGTATTCCCGCGCTCCACAAATTTGCTAAATACTCAACAATTTGACCGTTGTCGTAGAGCATTTTTTCAAAGTGTGGCACAGTCCAAGTCGCATCAACCGTATAGCGGTGAAATCCGCCTCCTACGTGGTCGTAAATGCCGCCCAATGCTAAGTCTAATCCGCGCTGAGTGCAGACTTGTTTGCTGTCGTGTTTTGATTCAAAATTAAATCGCGTTCCCCGCAGTGCTAGCTCAGCATAAGGTATCATGGGAAAGCTGGGGCCGGGGTTGCTGCCCGCAATAATTCCGGTGGTGATTTCTAAGCCTTTTTGGAAGACTTCGCGATTTAATTCTGCGGTTATCCCCGACAGCGCTGCCGACTGTTGGAGGTTGCTTAAAATCTCTGCTTTGAAAGCTTCTAC
Source organism: Microcoleus sp. F10-B2 (assembly GCF_036704965.1). Taxonomy (NCBI): domain Bacteria; kingdom Bacillati; phylum Cyanobacteriota; class Cyanophyceae; order Oscillatoriales; family Microcoleaceae; genus Microcoleus; species Microcoleus sp. F10-B2. Next base: position 32,461 of record NZ_JAUBTB010000067.1, read on the forward strand.
TTTGCCTTTTTCTGTGTCGTAAAAGCGGCGAATTGCTTGCAAAACTTCTAAAAATCCGGGCCGTCCGTAGCGCGGTTCTACAGGGAAATAAGTGCCTCCGTAGAAGGGAACTCGATCGTCTGGAGTGAGAAAAACATTGAGCGGCCAACCGCCTTGACCGGTCATCATTTGCAAGGTTTGCATATAAATGCTATCGATATCCGGCCGTTCTTCACGATCGACTTTTATCGGTATAAAGTGCGAATTCATGTATTGGGCGATCGCGCGATCGGAAAATGCTTCTCCTTCCATCACCGTACACCAGTGGCAGCTAGAGTAGCCAATTGACAGGAAAATCGGTTTATTTTCGCTTCGGGCCGCTTCCAAAGCTTCGTCGCACCAGGGCCACCAGTCGATCGGATTTTCGGCGTGTTTCCGCAGGTAAAGGCTTTGGGATTGAGCAAGACGGTTGACCATAATCAAATCCACTTTTACTCGTGCTGGGTAAGCTTGTCAGTTCTCTAGCAGTTTAGCGCGAGATGTTTTAATTGAGTTGTTGCTGATAATTATGTTTTAATATTATGGCTGATTATATCGATATAATATGAGCATATCATCTCGGAGAACCTTCAATCAACAGCTAGGACTATTTTTGCTGAGTGCTGCTGTTCCTCCTGCTGTTCTCAAACTGTACCAAACAGCCTCCCCGGAGCAAGCTTTATTAGAAACTAATCTTAACAATTCTCTGGCAAAAGCAGACCCAGAAATAGAATTATTAGTCCCGACCTTTTTAGGTAACGACAAGCGCCGGTTCTACGGCAGAGGTGTTCCGAAAAGTTTGAAGTTAATCGACAAATTTGAGCTAGGAAGCGGACGGACTTTTCTGGGAAGGCGGTCTGTAGTTTGGAGCGGTGCCGGTTGGACTGGACAGCCGACAATTACCAGAGACGGGGGAAAAACTTATTTAATTATAGGTGCTTACGACCACAATTTGCGAAAAATAGATATTGCTACTAATAAAGAAGTTTGGCGCTATAAATTTGATGATATAATCAAAGGCTCATCAACAATTTATATAGATGAAAAAGCTAGCGCCGAAAACAAAATTGTGATTTTGCAGGGCAGCCGCAGCGGTGGCGGTGGCAAAAGTGTCGTGCCGAGTTTTAGGGCAATATCTTTTAGAACTGGCAAGGAACTTTGGAAATTGGACATCAGGAGAACGCCCAGCTACAGCCGCGATAATGACAGCAGCGCTTTGGACATCGGCGGTGGAGTTTTGTTCAATGCGGGGGAAAATGCGATCGGCTATTTTCTCGATAGTTCCACAAGCAGTGCAAAAATTAAACAAGGCATCAAACAGCCAAATATCTTGTCGGAAGTACAGCTTTATGCAGCAGCAGATATCAGCAAGCACCGCGGCAACTTGGTAGCGGAGTCATCGCCATCACGGCTCAAAGATAGAATATTTATAGCTGCTGGTTCCGGTCATATATACGGTATTAGCATTGCAAGTAAAAAGATAGTATGGGATTTTTATACTGGTTCTGATTTGGATGGCAGTGCAGTAATTTCTAAATCGGGAAAACTGTTTTGTGCCATTGAAAAACAATACATTCAGGGCAACGGCGGCGTGCTGAAGCTGAATCCCAACAAGGAACCGAATGCCAGCGTCGAATGGTTTTTGCCGACGGGAAATCGCCGGCTTTCTAGCTGGGAAGGCGGGATAATTGGCTCGGTGGCGTTGAATGATGAGTACAATTCAGGGGAGTTTCCGGCGCTGTTTGCCACAAATGCGATCGACGGCAATTTGTATATCGGTTCCCAAGATATGATTACAGGCAAAAAAACTTTTGTACCTTGGCGAAACCTGTCTTGCGATACTCCGGTAATAGTATTTAAAAAAGCCATTGGTTCTTCAATTTCTACTCCAATTTTTACCGATGGCAATAAACTGATAAGTGCGGGATACAACGGTGTTTATTTGTTCAATTTGAATTGGGAACGAGCGAAGTCTGGGGATCGGAATGCTTTGAGAAATGCTAAAGGGGAGTTTTACCGTTTGAAAGTAATAGAATCGGGGAGATTTAAGCCGGGTTTGTCATTTGAGGCGACGCCTGTAGTTTGGGACGGAATTGTGAGAATTTGCGCGAGGGATGGCTGGATGTATACTTTGGGTTAGTTATGGGTATTTTTTACCTCGATCGGGAACAGGGTGTTGAAATCCGCCACCTATTCCTACCTGCGGTTTAACTGCGGTTATATGTATGATAGAAATAATTTCGGAAATTATGGGAAACTCGTTATGGCAACTCATGAAACTCAAATAAGTCAAGTTTACGGTTCAGAGGATGCTCAAGGTATTTTACAGCTTGCGATCGCGCGGCGACAGGATGAAGGGGAATTATCCAGAGTGCAGCTTTTCGAGATTGCAGCGGAATTGGGCATTTCCGAACAGGATATTCTGGCGGCGGAACAGCAATGGCTAGCAACTAGAGGAGAATTTCAAGAAAAGCTGGTTTTTAACACTTACCGTCGTGCTAAATTGCAGAAAAATGTGACAAAGTACGGCATTATCAATACTTTTTTAGTTCTGTTTAATCTAGCAGGATCGCACGAGCTTTCTTGGTCGCTTTTCATTTTACTAACGTGGGGCTTGGGATTGTCGCTGAATGCTTGGAATGTGTATCAAACTGAAGGCGAAGATTACGAACAAGCGTTTCAGCGGTGGCGTTTGAAGAAACAGGTGGGACAGTCTCTTGGTACTGCGACGGATAAGTTTATGAAGTGGTTGCAGTCGTGATAAGTTACATAATCCCCGGTTAAATAGATATAAATCCTGTAGGGCGGGTTTTACCGATCGTAACTGCCTAAAATCAATAATCTCATAAACCCGCCCCCGCTTGGGCGGTAAATCCTTAATTTTACGCTTCAGGATCGATACCCAAAGCTCTTAACTGAGCCGCCAGTCTATCGGCACGCTGCCGCTCTTGTTCGGCTTGTTGTTGGGCTAATTCTTTCTCTTGTTGCTCGCGTTCGGCACGCTGTCCCTCTTGTTCGGCTCGTTCTCCACCTGTCAGCAGCAAATTACCTTCTTCGTCCCAAAAACGCAACCAAGGCAGTTCGGCATTTTGATACTGTCCCTGCCATATTCCTAATTCTACACCCAAAGGCCCAATCGGATAGTGTCCGCGATCGTTGGCTGGCAATAACTGATAGTTACCTGTTAGCAACTGATACACTTCTACGCTGGCTCGACTCACTTCATAAATAGCGTAGAACGGCACGCGAATTGCTTGTTCGTAAACCCAAAACTTACCCGTTTTAGGAGTTGTATCTCGTTCTTCCGAGCCGTCGCCCGAAACAAATTCGATGACAATTAAAGGTGCGATAACTTCGTACCACATCACGTAAGAACGCCGAATTTGACCGTCAACTAATGGCGGCACGTTTGGAACATAAAACCAATCGGGTGCTTCAGCTCCTCTGTCTGTCGGCTCTGTTAAACGCCAATAAATGCCGCAATCTTGACCTATGCAATATTGATTGTCCTGATGGCGCTGCTGCAATAGCGGGGTGATGGAATCAGTCAGCAGAATGCTTTGGGGGTGCTCCTGAAAGTTTTTCACAAATGTACCGTCTTCGTCGGGCAGTTGAGTGTGGTCGGGAGGGCGATCGGTTATTGGTGTATAGTTTGTATCTCCCTCGGATTCTGGCAGTTGAGTGTGGTCTGGCAGTCGATTGAATGCGATCGAAGATTTTGTTTGAGAAGTCATGGCACTAGCAGTTCATTATAAGCTGATGATTATTCAATTAATTTAACAGATTCTTTGGCAGTGTCGCGGTCGTTTTATGGTTAAGAATTATTGTAGATCATCTGGGAGCGAGAGAATATTGTGTCATCACATATTGCCTCACCGCTGGCGATAGAGTGAACATCGATCTCTCGCCCTGTTCTTGTTTTTCTATTAATGCTCGCCATCCCAAAGATTGCAGCGCATTGAATAATTCCGATGGCGATAATTGCACTTTCTCTAACAATTGGGAAATTGAAAGTGGCTCGATTTCATTCCCGATGCAGCACATCACCTGTTTCTCTAACTCGGATAAGCGATCGCACTGCTGCTGCAATCTTGCTTTCAATTCTTCTGGCAAGAATAGCATATCATAGTTTAAGAATTCGGCTACTCTGCCGCTCAATAATTCTTGAATCATGGCTGCCACTATTTTTAACGACAAGGGATTGCCTCGGTAAGTGTTAATTAAGGTTTCCCATTTGTCTTCGTCAAGTAAACCTTTTTCTCGGAAAATTTCGCCTGCGACCGCACCTAAACAGTCGAGTTGCAAGCTGCGAACGCAGGGTTGTTCTCTGGTTAATGTGACAATTTCTGTAGGTGGTTCCCAACTATTTAGGATTAAGCAACTGTTGTGGCAAATTTCACCTATCCGTTTGAATAAAGTGCTGTAATTATCATATTCATGTCGATAATTGCCTGCTCTTTGTCCGCTGCTGAGAATAGTTTGTACGTCATCTAGGATGATGAGGCAGCGGTGCGATCGCAATTTGTCGATTAACAGCAATAGCAGTTCATCGGTGCTTGTTGGCAATTCGGTTTCTGGTAGATTAGATAAAAATTTAAGTAGGCTTTTTAGGGTAGTTTGGAGGGTTGGGGATGTGCCGAGACTTCGCCAAATTACATATTCAAATTGATGCTGAATTTGTGGGAGGAGGTGAAGTGCGAGATGGGTTTTGCCAATTCCGCTGAGTCCTAATATTGCGACTAGGCGGGTGCGATCGTGTATTATCCACTGTTGTAGGGTGGCGAGTTCGGATGTGCGATCGTAAAATGAGCTGATATCTGGTGCGTCTCTTAAGTCTTGGCGGATTTGGGGTTCGGTGTTTTCTGGCGTTGAGGGCGATCGATCTTTTGGAACTTCTGGAGATTGGAAAGTATCTCGACAGACGTTAACGTTACCAATGTGTATAACGTCTTTCTAGTAATGTGATGAAACAATGGAAAATTGCTGCCTTTTCAAGGTGGATTTAAAGTTAGACTTATTAACTGCTTCACCTAATACATCTGAAAGTATTTTCCATAATTCCGAAGCAACATCCCTAACATGACCCTCGCTACAATGAGCTTCCTCTGCGATTTTAGGGTATTTTTGACATTGCCAAGCACCAAGCAATATAGCCTCTTGCACGTTGTCGAGGTGTTTTCCAGTTTTGGCGAAAACAAGGTTGTCGGCAAATTTTAAGATTTCTTCAGCGTCCATCGATCGGCGTGGTGTGCGGGTTTTAGCTATTGTATCCGACATTTTCCGATATTACCAGATAAACTATGACTTTTTACTAAACTGTGATTTGTAAAACTACCGACATTTTCCGATATTATCCGGCTTGACAAAACTTTATTCACCCACTAATAATAATGTTAATTATTGATGAGGTACTAAACATGAATCACTAAATAGTTCCGATTAATTGTTGGGTTGAGCAACGCACCTTGCGTTACACTCGACCCTACACAATGGTTATAGCAAGATTTGGTGAATTTGGTATAACCATTGTAGATACGGAATCAGCAATCAATATTCTTGCAATAAAAGTAGAATTTACTTATTCGCAAAAGAGCGATCGCCCTTTCTTGACTAAAGTACGCGCGAGCGAAGCTATCCCGTAGGGAGTCGCACTTTCGCAACAATCTCAAGCCTGAAAGCTTAAGTGCAAGTCTGCGACAATCGGCAATTCAAATACATTACTCTCTAGAAACCGCTTTGAGAAAAACATAACTTCGATATTTTCTATTTTCTCAGTTTCAGGATTGAGACGATCGACAATTCCCTAGTCTAGTTCTTGCGATTCTTGCTCTGCATAAGGCGAACACTTATTAATGTACAGAATATCGCCGACAGCCTCGTATTTAAAAGTTAGTTTTTGTGCCACGATATTTCCTTCGGTAACAGTTAAAATTACCCTCTACAGATTATTCAAAAAATCTTCTACTGAAATCCCAGCCTGATTTAAAATGCTTCCAAGAGTTCCAACTGCCAAAGTTTTTCGCTGTACCGGCACCACACAGCCTACTTCGATCGCCTCTTGCGGATTTTCCGGATCGTCTGCAAGTATTTGTTTCTTCAAAATAACGTGACTTCCCCGCTGCCGAACCCGGACAAACCCTAAACGTTCTAAAGCACGGATAGTTTCTGCACTACTAACTCGGGGCAGTCTAGGCACTCAACACCTCAAATGTTGTTAGTAAACGCGGGGAAGTTTTAGGTAAAGAGAATTCCTCTAAATAGAGTTCTGTTGCTTCTTTCAGATTGGCGATCGCTTCTTCAATTGTTTCACCCTGGCTGGCAGTTCCCACTTCAGGACATTCTGCCACATAAACATCTTCTTCCCAATAAACGATTGCTGTAAAGATACGAGGCATATTTTTTGCAATACCTACTTAGTTCTCACTTTAATCATTATTTTAGCACATCGGGCCGAGCTCCCTTTTTTTACTAAAGTGCGATCGACCTTTCTGGAGTTACACAATGAAGGACACGGCAGTGCCGTTTCCCTACGAATATCTGTTATTGTAGGTCATATTTGTAGGGATACGGAATTGCCGTGTGCGGCTTCTAGTTCCCCGCAGTCGATCGCATTTTCACCGCCCAAAAACCCTAATTTTGCTGCGGCGAATCCCCGTTAGCAGCATCATCAACCACAGGATGAATTAAAGCAGATCGAAAACCTTGCCGAACTTCCGAACTCAAATACCTGCGCTGCAAAACCTGCCATTTTTGCCAAGCTGCGTAGCGATTTTCTGCCAACAAACCCGCCAATTTCGGCAACTCTTTTTTCAGATCGCGATCGACAAAATCTGTCAGAAACTCGCCTAAAACTTCACTGTCTTGAATATCGCCCAAACATTCCTGAATAGCTTTCACATCTTCGACATAAACTTCGTAAGTCTCGCTGTAAAAATCCCCAAACAGATTCATCAGATAGCGAACTCGCTTAGCTTGCTTCCGCAAATCGTGCAGAATAGTTCCCTCCGCTGCTAACTTCTCTTCGACAGCCTCAGCATTCAAATCCTTAGCAATGTTAACTTTGCCATCTTCATATTCTGTACCCAACAGCCAAGCCGGATGCAGGAAAAACTCGCTGACTTGAGGTAACAGTAAATCTGGCAAAACCTCAGCAATTGGCAAATGTTCGATCGCCCCATACTGCGGTTTTTCCAACCAATCCTCGATCGACTGCTTTAGCAATTCGTAGCTTTTGTGCTCTAAAATCGCCCTCACCTCTTTCAAAGCCCGGTGTCGCTGTTTGAGCAAATTCAACAAAGCTTTATCCAAAACTTTCTGTTCTTGAGTCGGCAAATTCGGGTAATAGCGGTTTTGGAGACTTTCGAGCATCACATCCAAATCCCTGAGAGTTCCCAGAATCCGCCCCACCTTACCAATTTTACGTTCAGAAGCCTCTTTTGGCCAATCTAAAACCGGAGCAAAACCAGTCACAGCCGATCGCAAACGTCTCAATCCCACGCGCATTTGATGAAGTTCTTCTGCGTCTTGGTCTTTGATAACTTCAGCCTCGTGCGCTACACTTTTGCGGAAATATTTCTCAATCGCCCCAGATGCAGCGTCTCCGAGAGTTTTAACTTGAGTTTTAACTTTTGCTGATGTTTTTACGTTCATGGCAGGTGTAGATTCCACTTTGCTGATCGACTTTAATTTCGATTTCAAAGCTTTGCTAATAAGGGGTTATATCCTAGCACATACTTTAATTTATGAACCGCAGCCAGAATAAATCTTAATATAAAGTGCTTGACAATTTCTACAAAATCAGCATCTAGCAATCTTCAAATCTTCAAATCTTCAAATCTTCAAATCTTCAAATCTTCAATTCTTCAAATCTTCAATTCTTCAATCCAAAATCTAAAATCTAAAATCTAAAATAAAATGTCCCTCCCTCGCCCTTGGGCCGATAAAAATCGGATGTCTGGCGCGCTTTCCCAAACAGGTTAAGAGCGCTGCAAACCGACATTTATTCGCCAAAAAGTGAGAGAGGGTGCGTGAGGGAGGACAAGTTTTAAATTAAATCAAGCCCGCCCAGCTTGTCCGACTTCAAAGAGGCAGTTTAGCCTTTCCAGTCTTTCTCAGATTGCTCGAGCACGTAGGTTGCTACATCCTCGATTTGTTCGGGCTTCAACTTGGCGCCGAAAGCAGGCATAGCATTTTTGCCCTTAGTTACCTGAGTGGTAATAGCTTCCAGAGAATTCATGCCGTACTTCTCAAGAGCACTCTTTTTCAAGGTTTTCATGGCCATAACCACGTTGCCGCCACCGATGTGACAAGCAGCACAGTTCGAGCTAAAGATTTTAGCTCCTTTAACAGCATCACCTGCCAAAGCAGGGCGACCAAAGCCGACGGTAAAAATTGCGAACGCTAATAGGGCGATCGATAAGAGTCTTTTCAACGCAGTTCTCCTCTAATGGACACGCAAATGGTGATTCTTTAGATATTTTACCTGTTTTAACAGGCGCGATCGCGCAGTCGTATCGCCTTCTTCCGAGTAATTTACCACTTTTTGGCAGTGGCAGTTCAACTCTCAAAATTCTCCACGCCCCAGCCCGGAGCTTTCTGAGCTGCCCGGATCACAAAAGCGGCTAAATTTTCAATCTCAGCCTGTGGCATCCAGCTTTCCGGCACTTGGCGGCACCAAAAAGTCTCCTCAGTACCGTCATAAGTCATCGGTTCTCTCAGATACGCCACCAGACTATTGATGTTGTTGCGGGGAGGCGTTGCCCCCTTGAGATCAGCCAAAGACAGAGATATCGTCGGATCGGGCAAATTAGCTCCTCCGACGTGACAATTGAGGCAATTTTGCTCGAACAATAGCTTGCCCGCAGACAAATCCTGAGCCGAAAACAAGCGAGTATGTCCCTCAGAGTCTAACTCCAGAGCCACAGGTTCGCTGGCTTGTAAATACCTATTCACGTAAGAATCGGCAGCAGCCAAAACAGGTTGAGGAGCCAACAGCACGAGCGGCAAAATAATTAACATCCCCAACAGAAAGCAGACAAAAGCACCACGACGCAGCATGAGGGACTACAACCTTTTGCGATAATCAATGAGCCGGAGTTGACACTCCCCAGCTATCAAGGCGAGGGGATTCTTTGTTCACGGACTCAACTTGCTTGCGACAGGATTTCTCCAGC